>CAUJGI010000214.1 GCA_963169155.1 Chloroflexota bacterium | reverse complement strand
AGCGCCTTTCCGTGAACGGATTGCAAAATCGGGGCTGAAAAACATCATCAACGGCCGTCACCTCGACGCCACTTCCGGCAAAACCTACCACAACCACACCCCCATCGACAACAGCCTCCTCTGCACCGTAGCCGAAGGGGATGCGGCTGACATCGACCTAGCGGCCCAAGCCGCCCATGAGGCCTTCCCCGCCTGGGCCGCCCTGCCCGCCAAAAAGCGGCGCGACCTGCTCTACCGCGTCGCCGAGCTCATCGAAGCCCACGCCGAGGAGATTGCCCTGCTGGAAAGCATCGACACCGGCCAGCCAATACGGTTCATGAGCAAAGCGGCCGTGCGCAGCGCCGTCAACTTCCGCTTTTTTGCCGACCGCGTCGAATCGGCCAACGACGGCCTATCCCTGCCCGCCCACGAGCATATGAACTACACCATCCGCCAGCCCATCGGCCCTGTTGGTGTGATTACGCCGTGGAACACGCCATTTATGCTCAGCACCTGGAAAATCGCCCCGGCCCTGGCCGCAGGCTGCACCGTCGTGCACAAACCGGCCGAGCTCAGCCCGGTCACCGCCCAGCGCCTCACCGAGCTGATGCACGAGGCGGGCATTCCGGCCGGTGTGGTCAACCTGGTCAACGGCTTTGGCGAGACCGCAGGCAAGGCGCTCACCGAGCATCCGCTGATCAAAGCCATCGCCTTTGTCGGCGAGACGACCACCGGCAGCCACATCATGCGCCAGGGGGCGGCCACGCTGAAGCGGGTTCACTTCGAGCTGGGCGGCAAAAATCCGATTATTGTGTTTGCCGATGCAGATTTGGAAAGGGCTTTGGATACGGCCGTATTCATGAAATACTCCCTCAACGGCGAACGGTGTACATCCAGCAGCCGCCTCCTGGTGGAACGCCCCGTGTACGACCAGTTCACTGCCAAACTGGCCGAGCGCGTCAAAAAGCTCAAGGTCGGCCACCCGCTCGACCCCGCCACCGAAATCGGCCCGCAGATCCACCAGAGCCACTGGGAAAACGTGAGCAGCTACGTGCAAATCGGCCAGGAAGATGGGGCCACGCTCATGGCTGGCGACGGCCAACACCCCGCCGGACTGGCCGACGGCGCGTACATCACCCCCACCTTCTTCAAAGACGCCACCCCCACCATGCGCATCGCCCAGGAAGAAATCTTCGGCCCCTTCCTCACCGCCATCCCCTTCGACAGCGACGCCGAAGCACTGGAAATCGCCAACGGCATTAAATACGGCCTCACCGCCTACATCTGGACCCGCGACGTCAGCCGCGCCCTGAAAATGGCCCACCAGGTCGAAGCAGGCATGGTCTGGGTCAACTCGCAAAACGTGCGCCACCTGCCCACTCCCTTCGGCGGCGTCAAAAACAGCGGCATCGGCCGCGACGGCGGCGACTACAGCTTCGACTTCTACATGGAAACGAAAAATATCAGCATCGCCTTTGGCGACCACCGCATCCCGCGCCTAGGCGCGTAGGTCGGTAATCCGTAATCGGTGATCAGTGATTCATACTTTTCACTTTTGACTTTTGACTTTTTACTTTTCACTTTTTACTTTTCACTGATTACCAAAACATCAGGAGAAAAACCCATGCCCGTAAGACACCCCGCCCCAACCCCACCCTTCAACATCATCCGCATGAGCCATGTGGAGCTTGGCGTCACCGATCTGGCCGCCTCGCGCAAATTTTACACGGAAATTTTGGGGCTGATTGAAACGGAGCAGGTCGGCGACTCGATTTACCTGCGCGGCTTGGAGGAGCGCAACCACCACTCCTTCGTTCTCACCAAAGTGGCGGAGCCACACGTCATTCGGCTGGGCTTCAAAGTCGCCAGCGAAGCCGATTTGGACCGCATGGCCGCTTATTTTGGCGCAAAGGGGATGGCTACCAGCTGGACCACCCAGCACGGCCAGGGCCGCACCCTGCAAATGCGCGATCCGTTTGGCATGCCGCTGGAATTTTGCTACGAATTTGCCCAGGCGGAGCGAATGCTGCAAAAGTACGGCGCGTATCGCGGCTGCCACCCGCAGCGCATCGACCATTTCAACTGCTTCACCCCCAACGTCCAGGCCAGCCACGACTTCTGGGCGCTGGAGCTGGGCTTCCGCACCACCGAATACACAGTTTCCGAAGACGCCGAGCCGCAGCTGTGGGCGGTGTGGATGCACCGCAAGGGCAACATCCACGACATGGCGTTTACCAACGGCACGGGGCCGCGCCTGCACCACGTGGCACTGTGGGTGCCCACCGCCATGCACATCATTCATCTGTGTGACCTTATGTCAACAACTGGCTATTTGCGCAACATGGAGCGCGGTCCGGGACGGCACGGCATCTCCAACGCCTTCTTCCTCTACGTCCGCGACCCCGACGGCCACCGCATTGAAATTTACACCAGCGATTACCTGACGGTAGACCCGGACCTGGAACCGATCGAGTGGCAGCTCCGCGACCCCCAGCGGCAAACCCTGTGGGGCGCACCCGCCCCTAAATCCTGGTTCGAAGAAGGCTCCCTGCTGGCAGGCGCAAACGTACAGCCTCCCGTGTTAGAAGCCCAACCCATCGTTTCAGCATAAGCGTAAACTCAAAACATGCCATAGCCTGGCAAGGTGGTTGCTCAATGACAAACCCAGAACGCGCCATAGCCTTCAAGAAGACCCACCCGAAGCAGAGGCCACCACTACGGCTTTACAATGTTCGGCAAGAAAAGCTGTTTGGGAAAGACAAAGGAGCTATGGCTATAAAAAGTACCATTGGCACTAGTCCAAACCAGATCATATTGATAAGGAACTGTTTCTTCGAGGATGGGAGAAGATGCCGAATTATCCAAGACAACTTCATCTGCCCAGGTACCCATTGGATCTCTGAAACGATATATGAAATTACTTGTTGTAAGAAAAAGATGTAAAGATTTATCGGGATTTGAAACGGCCGTAAACACATTGCCGCTTGCCCACGCTGGGGAATCAATTGTCCACTCTCCCAGGCTGCTTCGGGTCAATAAACGTAGCGACCCACTATTCCGATCAATAAAAAACCATTCGCTACCTTCAATGCCCAAAAACCCAGGAGTTGAGTTTGTTGTATTTTCAACCAGTTGCGCTGAAGACCAAACTCCCCCATCGGTATTAGCGGAGTACAAATCAGTATCGCCCCCCCCAGCTTGGTACTGTCGCCAAATTAAGTACAACTCATCGCCTAGCAAAGCGGCCCGAAAGCCGCTTACCCAAGCGGATGACGCAAATAAATCATCAGAAACCTTTGTAGCAGATTGCCAGACACCCGCATCTGACAACATTCGATGATAAACGCCCCCAACCGTCGGCGTACCTGATAAATCATTCCAAAAGAAATGGACATTTCCATCTGCATCTACGAATGTTTCCTGTTGGGACGGATATCCGGTGCCTGAATCCACCTGTTCAGCAGATCGCCACATCTCATTGACATCCTGGTATCGTGTAAAAAGGCCAGGAAGGCTGCCACTCTGCCACCAGTTTACATAAATCTTATTTTGCGAACCAACGATAATAGATACTTGATTTGCGTCATAACTCATAGTGGACAACACTTGAGGTGTTGACCAACTTCCATTTGTCGAGCGAACTGCATATTGCACCCACCGTTGATTTAATTCAGTTACATCCCAAACAACATGGACTCGACCATCCGGCGTAGTTACAACATCTATACTCCGTACACCGCCGCCTGTATTTGTTGTGCCAATAGGTTCAGGTGTACTCCAACTGGAAGCACTTGGAGCAAGGAAAACATGCACGAGTGTCGTTGATAAACCATTTTGTACCCCAACCACATGAACCGTTTGATCTATCGAACGGGTCACGGCAACTGCTTGATCAATGCTCTCAATTTCTAGTGGGGGCGACCAATTCTGTGATGTTCCGGCTTGAACAAGAGAAGGCTTCTTGATTTGAGACGAGATCATCACAAGAAAAATGAAAACAGAAAGTAATGACAGGGTGCGGTATACTCTAATTGAGACAAACATAAACTATTCCTCCTACGTGACTGGCAAAATCAGCATACAAGCATCTTGATAATATCATAACCATTCCAACCATTCCAAAAAATGCAGCTCAAGCATCGGCTTATGAAGCTGTTCCCCTGCTCCAGCATAACCTTCAGCGCAAAGCCTCACATGGCTGGCGCAGGAGTGCGCTATCGTATTGCTTTCCACGCAAAAAGAAGCGGTTCAATTTCAGCATACTGTGGTACGGCCGTTTTCCCCCAAACCTACCACAAACAAAAAAAGAGGCGTCCACATGAGATGCGGACCCCTCTTTCTACCCCTCGTTCCACGCTCCGCGTGGAATGAAGATCGGGACGCTCCAGCGTCCCCTACTCGGCGCAGAGCGCCGCCCCCGGCATTCCCACGCAGAGCGTGGGAACGAGTCAAAGCAAGGCAGTTACGCGCGGGCGATTTTCTTCAGTTCGCCAAAGCCGATGAGGCGGAAGTTTGCCTCGTCCCACAGCCGGTAGCGAATGCATTTGAAGCTTTGCAGCAGCGTCAGCGGCTCCACATGGAGCTCTGGATTGGCATTGTGGCACGGCTCCAAATTGTAGTTGGGAATGCGCGGGCTGAGATGGTGAATGTGATGGAAGCCAATATTGCCGGTGAACCATTGCAGCACCTTGGGCAATTTATAAAACGAACTGCCTTCAACAGCGGCCGTAGCGTAATCCCACACATTATGCCGCTGCCAGTACACTTCTTCATACTGGTGCTGCACGTAAAAAAGCCAAACACCCGCCATGGCCGCCAAACCAATGATCGAAACCTGCAAAATGGCATAGGTTTTAAAGCCAACAAACAGGCTCATCAAAATGGCAATCATCAGCAGGGCAATATTGGTGAGCCAGACGCTGCGATGTTCCCGCTTGCGCCCTTTCAGCGGAATGCGGTGCACGAACAAAAACAAAACCAGCGGGGAGATGACAAACAAAACCAGAGGGAAACGATAGACGCGGTAAACGGCACGCCGCCACCAGGGGGAGGAAAGGTATTCGTTCACCGTCATCATCCAGACGTCGCCGTCACCACGCCGGTCCAGGTCACCAGAGGCGGAATGGTGCAAGGCATGGCCGTGCCGCCAGGCAAAAAATGGCGTAAAGGCGACCAGCCCGGTGATGAAACCAACAATTTCATTGGCACGGCGCGAGCTGAAAAAAGCGCCATGACCACAGTCGTGAAAGATGATAAAGGCGCGCACGGTAAAACCGGCGTTCAAAATAATGAGGGGCAGCGCCAGCCAAAAGGAAATGCGGAAGGCCGGAACCATCAACATCCAAATCAGCAGGTAGGGCACCAGCGTATTGACGATTTGCCAGAGACTGCGGCGCAGATCGGGCTTTTGGTAGGGGGCCACGGCCGTTTTCCAGGCGCGGCTTTCGGCCAGGATTGGCCGACTTTCTATCTGTTTCATGTGTCATCTCCCAGGGTAAATCTAAATGTGGCGGGTCAATACCGTAAATTGTAACGGCCGTTGCCAATAAGACGAACCGTCCAGCGCCCAATAGGCAAATTATTAGCCGATACTCACCTGAGCACATTCTTGTAACCACCCTCGTAAGCCAACCTCACTACCATGCAGGGTGGTAGTAAACGTTATAGCGCCCGGTAGTCAATCCCCATTGACGGCTTGTGACTTGCGCAACAACTTTAATTTCCTCGTCTTACATTTTAAACCTAATATTTCTTCTACACGCGTCGGTTCGGTCCAGAACAAAATGATTCAACTCTTGTTCAGTAGCAAAATAAGCCAGCTAATACCTTGAACCTTTGCGTACGACGGAGGTCTGTTCATGCTGCACCCTAAAGTTCATTCGCCAATCCTGACTTCGCTTAAACTTGGGCTTTTCCTGTTTTTATCATTGATTGTGTGGCAAAGCAGCGTTCAGCACGTTCAAGCGGACACCTGGACGATCTGCAAAACGGTAGGCTGTGATTTCTCATCTATTCAGGCCGCCATTTTAGATAGCCGAGTCATGAACAATGACATTCTGGAATTTACGGTCAACAAAGAAACCTACACGGAAAGAGTTACCCTGACCAAATCGCTTACCTTCATTGGGCAAACTACGACGATTAACGCGCAAGATGACGGTACGGCCGTTACCATCAACGGCAGCCCCACGGTCCAGATGCAAAATTTCATTATCCAAAATGGCAGCAGCACAGAGGGCGCGGGCATCCGGCTCAACGGCGGCAATCTGACGCTGCTCAACGTCACCCTCAGCGGCAACGACGCGACGGATCAGGGTGGCGCACTGTACGTGGCCAGCGGCAGCAGC
>CAUJGI010000213.1 GCA_963169155.1 Chloroflexota bacterium | reverse complement strand
CCAACGCCTGCACGACAACCATTTTTTCTTCCTGGAGCCAGGCACCACGTCGGTTCTCATGGCCAATCCCTTTTCGGCCGTCCCGACAAAGTTCCAGGTTCAGGTGGGGCCGGTGGCGTACTGGGCCAACTGCGCCTGGGACATGCTGGGCATCCCGGCGGCGCTGCACCAGGATGCGGTGATTGAGGCAAAATATGAGGATGGGGGGGGAACGGCCGTCATCATCGTCAAAAATGGTCAGGTACAGCACAGCGGCGGCGTGATCCATTTCCCCTTGCCCGTGCGCCAGTGGTACGACGATTTAATCTTAACCTGAGCTACCATGCTGCTCTTCCGGTCGGAAGAGAACGTGGCCGCGTGGAGCCAGCAGCGGCATTTGCCGCAGGGCCAGATTCTCTCGCTGGAGCAGGTGTGGCAGCTCTCGCAGCGCTGGTATGCCGATCGCCTCTCACCCGATTTCAGCGGAAGATCGATCGAGCAAGTTGAGGCAATTTTTCAAAAAGTTGGGCTTTCCGGTTCTTTCTGGCGCTTTTAGCCCAGTGATCAGGAGGAAAATTAGTATGCAATTAGCAGATAAAACTTGGCAAGATATTTTGATGCACCCCAGCGCCAAAAAATTTGAGACAAAGTTACAAAGTCACACCGAAAACGAGGGCAGCAGATGGAATTGGTTGTGGCTAGCTCTTGTTGTAATGGCTTTTTTGAGAGGAACGGCCGTATTCATAGCAGAATTATTGGGGAATCGTATAGTCGGTTCGCGGATAGCCCTATCAGTTGCGCTTGCTGATCGGCTTGGGTTGAACCTTGATCTAGTGCAGGTTGTCGCGTTCAGCAGTTCGCCTGTTTTGGGAGCGGCAATAATGTTTGTGGGCTTGCTTGTCTTTACACCGGTCATTATTTTGCTGGGATATCGTACAGCCTACGGTTTGGCAAAATTGACGGGAGGTGAGGGCGATTTCAAGCAGCAATCTTTCCTGTTAAATTCCATTTTTTCACCGATATTGATCCTAGCTGGCTTGTTGGGTTTTCTTGGGCGTTCAGGAGATATTTTGATGGTGGCATTGATTTTTTATACGGCCGTTCCCGCATTTCATGCCTTGCAAGCTGTCCACAAAATTACCAGAGCGAAAATAATCATTTCTCTTTTTATTTCCTATTTCCTTGTTCTTATTGGCCTATGGTTTGTGAGTTCCATAATTTGATTGGACACAGAATATGAGCTTACCGATTGATTCCACACTTCTTCCCTTTTTTGAACCGCAAGGCATTGCTTTGGTTGGTGCGTCGCGGAACCCGATGAAGCTGGGCTTTGGCCTGGCGCGGAATTTGGTGCAGAGTGGCTACGATGGCGCGATCCATTTTGTGAATCCGGGTGGGGGAACGCTGCTGGAACGGCCGTTACACCCCCACATCGCCCACGTGCCCGACCCCGTAGACCTGGCCGTGCTGCTGGTGCCCGCCCCCGCCATGCCCCAGGCCATCGCCGAGTGCGGCGAGCGCGGCATTCGGGCCGCCATTTTGGCGGCGGGGGGCTTCCGCGAAACCGGCGCGGCGGGCGCGGCTTTGGAAGCGGAATGTTTGCGCGTGGCGCAGCGGTTTGGCATCCGCCTCATCGGGCCAAACTGCATTGGCCTGCTGGATACCCATCTGCCCCTGGACACCACCTTCTTGCCGCCGCCTGGCCCCACGCCCGGAGCCGTCGCCTTCATCTCCCACTCCGGTGCGATTTGCGCGGCAGTGATTGATTGGGCGCGTGGACAGGGCTTTGGCCTGTCGCGGCTGGTCAGCCTGGGCAATCAGTTGGATGTGACGGAGACCGATGTGTTAACGGCCGTTGCCACCGATCCCCACACGCGGGTGGTCACGCTATATTTGGAAGGGGTGTCAGACGGCCGTCGTTTTGTGCAGGTGGCCGGGCAGGTGTCGCGTCAGAAGCCGGTGCTGGCGCTGAAGGTGGGCCGCTTTGCCAGCGGGCAGCGCGCCGTCGCCTCGCACACCGGGGCGCTGGCCGGGCAGGAGTCGGCCTTCGACGCGGCGTTTGCCCGCGCAGGCGTGATGCGCGCCGCAACCAGCGAGGAGCTGTTCGACTGGGCGCGGGCGCTGGCCTGGTGCCCGCTGCCGTCGGGTCGCCGGGTGGCCGTGCTGACCAACGCCGGTGGTCCCGGCGTCACCGCCGCCGACGCGCTGGAGGCCAACCATTTGCAGTTGGCCACCCTGTCCGCCGAGACCGAAGTGGCGCTGCGCCAAGTTTTGCCGGAGGCGGCCAGTCTGCACAACCCGGTGGACATGCTGGCGGGCGCGTCGCCGGAGCAGTACGCCGTCTGCCTGCGCATTTTGTTGGAGGATGCGGGCGTGGACAGCGTCATGGTCATCCTGCCGCCGCCGCCGATGCATTCCGCCGGGGGCGTGGCCAAGGCGATGCTGCCCATCATTTACGCCACGGGCAAGCCGGTGGTGGTGGCCCTGATGGGCGAGAAGATGATTCAGGAGGCGGTGGAGCATTTTCGCGCGGCCAAGGTGCCGGAATACCGCTTCCCCGAACGGGCGGCTGCGGCTTTGGCGATTTTGTCGCGTCGGGCTGAATTTTTGCAGACGGTGCAGGCTGAACCGGAACGGCCGTTGCCCAGCGCCACCATTCAAGCCCAGCAAATTTTGGCCGATGATAACACCAAACCGGGCGCGTTTTTGCCAACGGCCGTTTGCCAAAACCTCCTCACCGCCTACGGCATTCCCGTGCCCGGCAGTGGGCTGGCCACGACGGCGGACGAGGCGGTGACGATTGCCCGGCAGGTCGGGCTGCCGGTGGCCCTCAAAATTGCCTCGGCGGACGTGCCGCACAAGTCGGTTGTGGGTGGGGTACTGCTGAATGTGCTCGAGGAAACGGCCGTTGCCGCTGCTTTCACCAAAATGATGACGGATGTGGAAACGGCCGTGCCCCAGGCCAAACTCGATGGCGTGCTCGTTCAGCCAA
>CAUJGI010000212.1 GCA_963169155.1 Chloroflexota bacterium | reverse complement strand
TCCGGGGCAAATTGAGGACGAACCGGCCCTGCTGGCGGCGCTCAGCCCAATGCTCAACAAAACGCCGGAAGAAATCAAGGAAATTTACGCCCCCGCCCTGCCCGATTGGTACTGGCCGATTGGCGATGTGACCGAAGCGACCATGCAGCAGTACGGCCCGTCGATCCAGCCGTTTATTGGCAAAGGGCTGGCCGAGCCGAAGCCGCGCCTGGCCCGTCTTTTCGCCGACACCCGGGCCGCGCCGCACCTTATTGGCTACACGGGCTACATTCCCGCCGAATCGCTGGCCGAGTACCAGGCGCAGGGGTTTGCCGGGGATGAGATTGTCGGCCTGGCCGGGCTGGAGCGCTGGGGTGAGGATTATCTCAATGGCGAGCGCGGCGGTACGCTGACGGTGGTGGGGCCTAATGGCGATTACATCACCACCGTGCAGGAGCAGGAGCCCAAGCAGGCGCGCAGCGTCTACACGACGCTGGATTTGGATTACCAAACGGCCGCTGAGCAAGCCCTGGCTGAAGCGGTGCAATCGTTGGGCCTCCAGGCGGGCGCGGTGGTGGTGCTGGAAGCCAGCACGGGCAAAATTCTGGCAATGGCCAGCTACCCCAGCTACGATCCGCGCATCTTTGACCCATTTGCCCAGGATTCGGCCGTCGCGCTGGGGGCGGCGTTTAACGATCCCTATCGGCCGCTGCTAAACCGCGCTGCCCAGGGCGTTTACCCGGCTGGCTCTATTTTCAAGATTATCACGTACACGGCTGCCATCAACAGCGGCCTGTACACACCAGACACGTTTTACAACAGCACCGGTATCTGGACCCGGCTGGGAAATGAGTTTACCAAAGTCGATTGGCGCGAGGGTGGACACGGCCGTATCACCCTCAAGCAAGCGCTGGTTGTCTCCTGTAACTCCTGTTTTTATGATGCCGCCTTTGAAATGGATGCCGTAGACCCGAACTTTTTCCCCGACACGGCGCGCCAGTTTGGCCTGGGGCAGCCCACCGGGGCTGTGGGCGTGGTGGAATCCGCCGGTACGGTGCCCGGCCCAGACTGGAAGCTGGAAGTAAAAGGGGAAGGTTGGGTGCGCGGCGATGCCGTCAATATGGGCATTGGTCAGGGGGACGTGCAGGTATCGCCGCTGCAAATGGCCAGCATTATTGCCGCGGTGGGCAACGGCGGCACGCTGTACCGCCCCACGCTGGTAGACCGCATTGGCGCGGGCGCGGGGGCACCGGAGGAACCGTTCCCGGTGCAGATCAACGGCGAACTGCCGCTCTCGCCGGAAAATCTGGCGAGTATGCAGGAAAGCTTATGGAAGGTAACCAACGACGCCAACGGCACGGCCACCCACCAGTTTATCGGGCTGCCGCTCCAGGTAGCGGGCAAAACGGGTACGGCCGAGGCGCCGCCCGGTAATTCCCATGCCTGGTTTATTGGCTACGCCCCGGCCAGCCAGCCGGAAATTGCCATTGCCGTCATTTTGGAGCATGGGGGAGAAGGTTCGGCCGTTTCGGCCCCGTTGTTCCGCCGCCTGGTGGAGCTGTACTACGACATTACCCCCGTGACCCCGTTCCCCTGGCAAAATTAACTGGGCCATATTTCCCCGGAAACTCGAAAGTTTCTGGGAAAATTTAACCAGCGATTTGAATAATCAATTCCCTTGCGCGTGACCTTCACCCGCCCGGCTCCACCGCCAATCGCCCCTTGATCCACAAAGCCATCAGCAGTGCCAGCACGCTGATCGCGCCAATGATCCCCATAATCGCTCGTTCCCCCACCAGCGGCACAATTTGGGCCACAATGATTGGCCCCACCGTGCCACCCAGCAGCGAACCAGACATCATGAAGGGCGTATCGCCGCCGCCTGCACCCAGCCGTTCATTGGCCCAGTTGAAGCAGTTGGGAAAGTAAACCGCAATCGGCGCACCGAGCAGCACCACTATCACAGGGGCAATGCTTACGACGTTGGCGGCCAGCAGCAAAACGGCGGTCAGCAGCAGGCTGCCAAAAACAATCTGCACCGACCTGATCCGCAGGCTGATGGGAATGATGACCAGCCGTCCCAGGGTAAACATCAGGAAAAAGAGCGAGGTGGCCGTGGTAGCGGTGTTGGCCGAAACGCCAGTCGCAATCAGGTAGGTGGCGGCATAGCCGATGGTGCTGGCTTCTACGGCAACACCCAACCCCAAAAGCGCCATAAACGCCAGCAGCACCGTGCGCTTACGGCGCGGACGGCCGTCTGCCACTTTTACCACCGGCAGCCGATCATCCATCAGCAAACCGAGGGGCACCAAAACGGCCGCAAACCCTGCCAGGATAAAAAAGGGTGTGCTCTGCTGGTCAAAATCTAGCAGGAACAGCAGCGGGCTTAAAATTGCGCCCACCCCAAACACGGCGTTGAGCAAATTGACCATAGCCGGGCTGCGACGGCCGTAGCCCACCGCATACAGCCCGTTAATGCTGCCCACCAGCGCGCCAAAAGCCATCCCAATCACCAGCCCGCCAAAGAGCGTCAGCCCCCAGCTGAGTCCGGTACCAATCAACAGCGCCCCCAGACCCAGCAGGGCAAAAGAAACGCCTACCCGCCAACGGGCCACGGCCAACCGGGCCAGCGGCACCGCACTCAACACACCAAGGATCGCTCCGGCGCTGTGCACGCTCACCAGCAGACCGGCCGCACCGGGCGGCAAATGAAACGCCTGGGTAAAGCCGGGCAGCGCCGGACCATACATCGCCTGCGATGCACCCACCAGCACAAAACTAAGCAGGCCCGTAGCCGTCGCCAACGGCGAAAGCCGCCGCATCGTCAACACTGAATTTTCCATGACCCACAAAATAACAGCCACCCTCTGTGGTGGCTGCATTCCTTTTTAGCAGGGTCGACGCGCTTTGTTGGTCTTTAAAAAATAAAATGGGCAATGCTTGGACCCCCACCCTAACCCTCCCCCTCGCATGGGGAGGGGATTTGGCTCCCTCTCCCTCGTAGGGAGAG
>CAUJGI010000211.1 GCA_963169155.1 Chloroflexota bacterium | reverse complement strand
GGTATCATCAAACAGCACGTAAATGAGATCCTGTTCTCCGACCCAGATCATGACGCCGCCCTCAAACTGCTGCTCCGCCGAAGGTGAAACCAACGCTGCGTCCTGGGGACAAACGTCGGGGGCTGGTCCAAAGAACCAGGTGAACGGGCAGGTGATGGGCAAGGTCAACGTGGCCGCATCAAATGTGTTGTCGACCGCCGTGGCAAAGAGGGCAAACGTTTCGTAGTTCCGGCTGCCGCTGCTGATGGTGTAGGTCATCGAGCCCGTCGACGGCACATCCCAAAATGTGCCAAATACACCGCCGATCAGGTGGTACAATGTTGTGCTAAAAGAATTGGTGGTTGCCCAGCTCAAGGTGATGGTTTCCCCCGGATCGGCAATGGGCACGTTGGCGGTAAAGCTTAACACTTGCGGGGGCTGGACTGGCGCGGTAACGAAGGGAAGATAAAGGGCGGTGTCGTCGGTGGGTACGGCCGTTTCCGCCCAAACGATGCTGCTAAAAACGGCCGTTGCCAGCAAAAAAGTGGTCAGTAAAATAACGATACGTTTGTACATGAGATGCCTCCAGTTCATTGGAAGCAACGCATCTTTCCGAGAAAGCAAAACGGTGCGTTTGCTCCATCAATACACGATCTTCACTGCATCCTATACCAATTGCCGTCGGCATTCAAGTGATAAAGCGTTAATTTTATTTAGATGTTTTTCCAGAGAAAGGCGAAAGGGAATTCGACAGATAACAAACCTATAATCTCGCTGGTCTGCCGCACCCGGATCCACCGCAACAACATTAAAACCCAACCCACTGAACCTGTCCCGGTACCAACCCTGTCAGCCCCAACCCTTTGGACAATTCCCTTTGAATGATTCACAAAGTGAGAGATTTTTTTATGGCTAAGAAAACAAGCGGAACTTACGTTATTGGACACATCAACCCAGACACCGATTCCATTGCCTCGGCCATGGGTTATGCCTGGCTGCTGCAAAACCAGGAGGAAGATCCGGTGATTGCGGCCCGGGCCGGGCAGTTAAACCCACAAACGGCCTGGGTTTTGGAGAGGCTAAAGCTGGAACCGCCTGTTTTGCTGCCCGATGCCTCACCCCGCTTTGAGCATGTGGCCCAACGCTACAACACTACCACGCCCGACCGCCCCCTGCGCGACGTGTGGGCCATTGCCAACCGCACCGGCGGCATTGCCCCAGTTGTCAACGAAGACGGTACGCCTTACGGGCTGGTCACCGTGCTCAGCCTGTTCCGATTTTTGAAGGAATCGGTGGGTGCCCACCCGCGCCGGGAAGAGATGCGTATTGCCGAAATTATGGAACGGCCGTGTTCCGAAGCCTGCGATACCGATGTGCCCCGTTTTGCCGCCAATAACCGCATTCGCGACGTGGTGCCGCGCATTCTGCACGAAGAACGCACCGAATTCTGGGTGGTGGACGATGAAGGGCACTACATCGGCATCTGCCGCCAGCGCGATGCCCTCAATCCGCCGCGCTACCGCCTTATCCTGGTAGACCACAATGAAGTGGGCCAGGCGCTCGGCGCTCTGGATGATGCCGATCTCATCGAAGTGCTGGATCACCACCGCCTGGGTAACAGCCCCACCCGTACCCCCATCCGCTTCACCATCGACGTTGTCGGCAGCACCTGCACCCTCGTCAGCGAGCGCATCAACGAAGCGGGGCTGAGCGCCCCGCCTGCGCTGGCCGGGCTGCTGCTGGCCGGCATCATGTCCGACACGCTCATTTTGGCCTCGCCCACCACCACCAACCGGGATCGTGAAGCGGCCGAGCGGCTGCTGCGCTGGGCCAAGGTGGGCGACTCGCCGCTAGCCGGAGAAACGGTGCAAACGTTTGGCGAGCAGGTGCTGCAAGCTGGGGCCGGTTTGGCCTCGCGCACGCCGGATGACATCGTGCAAGCGGACTTCAAAGTGTACGAATCAGGCGGCTACAAGTTTGGCGTCTCCCAGGTGGAAGTGACCAACCGCAGTCAGGTGGGCGAGTACATGACTGCCCTCAAACAGGCGATGGTGAAGCTGCGCGACACCAACGGCCTGGATTTCACCATGCTGATGGTGACCGACGTGGTACGGCGCGGCAGCCGCCTGCTGCTCACCAACGAAATTCCAGCGCTGGAAAGTTTGCCTTACCCGCGCCGTGAGGATGGCACCCTAAATGCCGACGGCGTTGTCTCGCGCAAGATGCAGCTGCTGCCAGCGATTTTGGGTGCCCTGGAAGGGTAGCTCCCACACCCCCAGTTACCAGTTCGCTGCCTGGTTTAGCGCCAGCGATTCGAGCAGCTCGCGGGCAATTTCAATGACGTTGATAGGGGCGGTCATCATTTTCTCAAAACGGCCGTCCACTATCACCGTCGGGTCTGCCTGAATCACCGCCTGGCGTAACCCAGACAGTTGGGACTTCATCTTTTCGTTTTCTACACGAGCAATATCTACCATAAACGCCTCCGATTAATATACGGCCAGGTTAAACCGCAACTGGTTCAACCAGCAGCGGCTCGACAGGCAGCAAGGCCGCACTGTTCTGGCCCAACAGCTGCCCCCAATCCCACCCCTCCAGCAGCGGCATGGCGTGGAACGCCGTCAGGTCTAGCTCCAGCGGCGTCACCGAGGCGTACTGGGCAAAGAGTGCGCCCACGTCGGTGCCTTCGTGCGGCACGCCGGTGGGGCGATCGCCGCCAATCCAGTAATAATCGTTGCCGCGCGGGTCGGTGCGCTTGTCCAGGCGGTCGCGGTAAACGCGCAGCCCCTGCCGCGTCAGGCGGATGCCCTGGAACTGTTCGCGGGGCACATAGGGCACGTTTACGTTGAGAAAGGTGCCTTTTGGCAGGTCGTGCTGCAAGACCGTCTGCACGACGGCGCTGGCCACGTCTACTGCCAGAGCATAATCCAGCTCCAACGAATTGGCGGCACGGCCGTCCAGCGACACCGCCACCCCCGGCACACCCCAGATGATGCCTTCCATAACGGCCGTTACCGTCCCTGAATACGTCACATCATGCCCCAGGTTGGCCGCCGTGTTGACGCCAGAGACGACCAGGTCCACTTTGTCTTTAAGCAGCCCCATCAACGCCAGGGCTACGCAGTCAGACGGCGCGCCATCGCTGGTGAGCGCCTCGCTGCCATCGTGCAGCTTCACACGGCGCACGCGCAGCGGACGGTTTAGCGTTTTCACGTGCCCGCCACCCGACCAGTCGTGGTCCGGCGCCACAATGCTCACTTTACCAAATTGGCGCATCGCCTGGGCTAAAGCCAGCAGCCCCGGCGCGGTTACACCATCATCATTCGTCACTAAAATATGCATTATGTTTCCTTTTAAACAATTCTTTTTGCCAGCGTAACCGCCGGGCATTAAGTCGCTATCAACGCCGCGTTAAGGTGGCAATAAGGGTTTGTTAAGGGGTGTTTAACGGCCGTTCTCCCTTGACAGTCCCTGGCAGATGCAAGAAACTTGCCACCATGCGCGCTGATCGATTGATTTCTTTGCTCATGCTCTTGCAGACCAACGGCCGTATGACCGCCGATGAGCTGGCCGAACGGCTGGAAGTGTCGCCGCGCACCATCTACCGCGACCTGGATGCGTTGAGCAGCTCAGGTGTGCCCGTTTATGCCGAGCGCGGCCCCAACGGCGGCTGTATGCTCATGGAGAGCTACCGCACCAACCTCACCGGCCTCAATGAAAAAGAGGTGCAGGCGCTGTTCATGTTCACCGTGCCGGGGCTGCTGGCCGATTTGGGCGCCGACAAAGCGTCGGAAGCGGCCATGTTAAAGCTGATGGCCTCGCTGCCCGCACCGTTCCAGAAGGACGCCACGTTTGTGCAGCAGCGGCTGCATTTGGACCCCGCCGCCTGGTTCCAACCGGAGGAAGATGTGCCGTTTTTAGGATTGGTGCAAACGGCCGTGTGGGAAAACAAACGCCTGCGCATGGATTACCGGCGCGGGGATGGGCAGTGGGTCAAGCGGCTGGTTGATCCTTACGGCCTGGTGGCCAAGGCCAGCGTCTGGTACTTTGTCAGCGGCATTTACGGCGGCAAGATTCAGGCATACCGCGTTTCGCGCATCATGCAGGCAGAGCTGACCGGCAGCACCTTTACCCGTCCCGATGGGTTTAACCTGGCCCGTTACTGGCAGGAATGGCGCGACGATTTTGAAATGCGCCAGGAGCGGCACACCGTCACCCTGCGCGTGCCGCCCAGCAGCGGCCCGCTGCTGGCGCTGGTCTTTGGCGAAGGCATCGTGGCCCAACTGCTGACCGCGCCGCAAGATGAACACACCGCCGGGTATGCCATACTTAACCTCACCTTCGATTCGCTGGAGAGCGCCTGCCGCCAGTTGTTGGGGTTGGGCACGGCCGTTGAAGTCATTGCCCCCCAACCACTCCGCGAAATGCTCCACCAGCAGGCCCGCCTGGCCCTGGATTTGTACCGGCTTTAGGCAAACAAAATCGCCCTTCGTAAGAATCCACCAACATTCCTGCAAGAAATTTGTAATACTCCCCCGCTAAGGTTTTTCCATTCCATTATTGGCTAAACGCCATTGCGTAAACGGCTGCTGAAGTGAAAGAGGCAGCGGCCGTTTACCATTCGCATACAAGGAGAAACCGCGTGAAAAACAAAAAGGTTCTGTTCATTCTTCTGTTATTGTTGACGGCCGTCTTTTCCACCTCGCTCACCCTGGCTCAGTCACAGGCAGCGGAGCAAGCCACAGGAAGAATCGTCGTGGCTAACCGGGCTTCCGGCAGCATCTCCGTCATCAGTGTCCAAACCGATCACCTTATCGGCACCTACGATTTGCCCCCTGGCGACAACACGCCCGAACCGATGTACGTGGTGTACACGCGTCAGGGCAGCCACGTCTTTGTCGGTGACCGCGCCAATAACCGTGTGGTGGCCTTTGATTCCCGCGACTTCAGCGTTGCGGCCATCATCCCCACGGGCGCAGGCGTCTTCCACATGTGGGCCGACCCGCGCGGCACCCAACTCTGGGTCAACAACGACATCGACAATACCATCACCGTTATCAACCCCCGCACCCTGCACGTCATCACCACCTTTGACCTGCCCGC
>CAUJGI010000210.1 GCA_963169155.1 Chloroflexota bacterium | reverse complement strand
ACGGAACGGTTATGGTTACGGCCGTTCCACCCCCACCACCTCCCCGATTTGCACAAAATGTACAGCGATGTGCCGACCATGCGCTTTATGCCGTCCTTGCCCCATGCGGATATGGCCACCACCGAGCGGGAAATGGCGCAGCAAATGAATCACGCGGATGCGCATCTGTGGGTTATTTGCCGCAAAGAAAACGACGAGGCGATTGGCGTGGTGAACTACCTGGGCGGCACGCGGCTTCCGGGCATGGGCTACATCATCCGGCGCGACTTTTGGGGCCAGGGCATCACTGCCGAGGCGTGCCGCGCCGCGATAGGCTATGGCTTTGATGTGCTTGGCCTGAACCGGGTGGAGCTGTGGATTGACACTACCAACTACGCGTCCCAGCGGGTGGCGCAAAAGCTCAATTTTCGCGTGAAGTCGCGCATTCCGCTGAAATACGCCCATGAAATCAAAGAGCACACGATGCTGATTTATGGCCTGTGGGCGCATGAATGGCGCGGCGCGCCGGAACCGGCCCGTGAAACCAGGTTTTACCGCACCGAACCCGTGCTGATGGTGCATGGCGTGGCGGCAACGGCCGCTTTCTACCGCGACAAATTGGGCTTCTCCATCGACTTTCTCTACGGCGATCCGCCGGTGCACGGGGGCATTTCACGCGGGGATTGGACCGTTAGCGGGGCAGTGATCCAGCTGTCGCAGGTGCCGCCCGACCGGGCTATCGTGCCGTCGGGCTACCTCTACATTTTTGTCGGGCGCGACATTGACGACCTGTACGAAGCGTACCGGGCGGAGGGCGTGACCATACGCGATGAGCCAACCAGCTACCCTTGGGGCCTGCGCGAATTTGCCATCGAGGACAACAATGGCCACATTCTGCGCTTTGGCACACATGTTTGAACCTCATCCGGCAGGTCTGGTACAATCGGAAGCCGAACTTTAAGTCAGTTCAGCCAAACTGGAAATGGGGCCGTGTGGTACGGCCGTTTCCCAATCCATCAACGAATCTACTGAAAAAAGGTCGCGCAGAGGCGCAGAGGCGCTGAGAAGACCAGAAAGGAAAATCTGTGTAATCTGTGAAATCTGTGGTTTTTCAGTAGAGCCATCATTTAACAAGGACAAAACAGATTATGAAAGGCATCATCCTGTCGGGTGGCAGCGGTACGCGCCTGTATCCGCTCACCATTTCCCTCTCCAAACAAATTCTCCCCCTCTTCAACAAACCGATGATTTACTACCCACTCTCGGTCTTTATGCTGGCCGACATCCGGGAAATTCTCATCATCTCCACGCCGCACCACATTGCCCTGTACCGGGAGCTGTTTGGCGATGGTTCGCGGCTGGGGCTGCGCATCGAGTATGCCGTCCAGCCCGAACCGCGCGGCATTGCCCAGGCGTTTGTTATTGGCGAAGAATTCATTAATGGCGAACCGTGTGCCCTCATTTTGGGCGACAACTTCCTCTACGGTCCCGGTTTGTCGGGCATCCTGCAGAATGCGGGCCAGCTCAGCGACGGCGGGCTGGTTTTTGCCTATTACGTGCGCGACCCCGAGCGGTACGGCGTGGTGGCGTTCGACAAGGCGTACAAGGCGATCAGCATCGAGGAAAAGCCAGCGCAGCCAAAATCGAACTACGCGGTGACCGGCCTTTACTTTTACGACAAAGAGGTGGTGGAGATTGCCAAAAATCTCAAGCCATCGGCCCGGCACGAGTACGAGATTACCGATGTGAACAACGAATATCTCAAGCGGGGCAAGCTGAACGTGCAGCTGTTGGGGCGCGGCTATGCCTGGATGGACACGGGCACGCATGACAGCCTGCTGGAAGCGAGCAACTACGTGCAAACGATCGAACATCGGCAGGGGTTGAAGATTGGCTGTGTCGAGGAGATCGCCTACCGCAAAGGGTACATTGGCGCGAAGGAGCTGCTGGACATCGCTTCGGTCTCCAAAGATAACGAGTACTGCGTCTACCTGCGCTGGCTGGCCGAGCGCCCCCGCGAGGCGACCAATTTATGAGCGACCTGACCATCCGGCAAATGCAGAAGACGGTCGACGAGTGGGTGCGGACGATTGGGGTGCGCTATTACTCGGAGTTGACGAATACGGCCGTACTCATGGAAGAAGTCGGCGAGGTGGCCCGCATCATGGCCCGGCAGTACGGCGACCAAAGCTTCAAAAAAAGCGACGAAACGGTCAACCTGGCCGATGAACTGGCCGACGTGCTCTTTGTGCTCACCTGCATTGCCAACCAGACCGGCGTGGATTTAACGGCCGCTTTCCACCAAAACATGGCCAAAAAAACCACCCGCGACAAAGATCGCCACGCCAACAACCCAAAGCTGCAACAATAATTACCCAATTACTCAATTACAAACTGCTAATTGAGTAATTGGGTAATTGAGTAATTTTCAGGAGTATTTGATGTCAATTGATTTGGAAAAAGTGTTGGGGCATGAATATAAACCAGCGGATTACGTTTACACGGAGCGGGATGTGAGTTTGTACGCCCTGTCGGTGGGGGCGGCGGCCGATCCGGTGGACCTGGAAGAGTTGAAGTTTGTCTACGAATTGAGCAGCGACTTTACGCCGCTGCCGACGATGGCGGTGGTGTTTCCCTTTGTCCTGTTCTGGCAAATTACGCAGGTGCCGGGGCTGGAGTTTAATCCGATGATGCTGCTGCACGGCGAGCAATATTTGGAACTGAAACGGCCGCTTCCCAACTCCGCCACCATTCACAATACGGCGAGGATTACGGCCGTTTACGACAAAGGCAAAGGCACCGTCGTTGTCACCGACGTGGTCAGCACCGACGGGCAGGGCAACGAGGTCGCCTTTAACCAATCCTCGGTGTACATTCGCGGCATCGGCGGCTTTGGCGGCGAGCGTGGCCCCGCCACCAGCGAGCAAAACCTGCCGCCTAACCGCCCGCCAGACGCCGTCCACACCCAGCAAACCCGCCCCGACCAGGCGCTGCTCTACCGCCTCAGCTCCGGCGACGGCAACCCGCTGCACGCCGATCCGCAAATGGCGGCGCTCGGCGGCTTCCGTCAGCCCATTTTGCACGGCTTGTGCAGCTTTGGTTTTGCTGGCCGCGCCGTGCTCAAGCATTTCGCCAACAACAACCCGGCCCGCTTCAAAAGCATCAAGGTGCGCTTCAGCAAACACGTCTTCCCCGGCGAAACGATTGTCACCGAAATGTGGCGCGAATCGGACACACGCATCCTCTTCCAAAGCAAAGTGGCTGAGCGGGATAAGGTGGTGTTGTCGAATTCGGCCGTAGAACTCTACCCGTAACAAACCAACCTCCCGGAGGTTTCCCTGATAAGGTGATCCATCGCAAAACCTCCGGGAGGTTTTATACTCCCCACAAAAGCGAGGAAAAATGGCGAAGAAAAGGAAAACCAGATCGCAAAAAAAGAAGAAAACCACAAAATCTTCAATTTCTCAGGTGCTAACGAAAAAAAGGGTTTTACGCGAGGCCGTAGATTGGCCATTACATGAATGCCTTATTTCCAAAGAGTGGCGTGATACCAGGCAACTTGCGCAGGTGATGGTTGCTCGTCGTGCTCCTGACGGCTACATTGTTGTGGCTGGCTTTATGTTAGATTTGGGCTGTTTGGGCATAAAAGATGCGCTCACAGTAGGTTTTGCCACTGAAGTTAGATACCGTGAAGAATACCGGAGCCATTTGCTTGCATCCCAGGAAATGATCCCTTGCGATCTCGATCTGGCCGCCAAAGTCATTGATGAAGCCCAAAAATACGCGGCCAGCATCGGTTTCAAACCGCATAGTGATAGCAAAGACGCCCTTAAGCTGATAGTTGGTGCAAATCCGCAAAACTGTTCTGAGGTGGTGCCTGTTGGCGGCGAGAATGGTAAACCATTCTACTTTGCTGGCCCTTACGATGATTCTGACCGGATTTTACGTGTTTTAGACCGAACAGTGGGCCAGGGGAATTATGATTATGTCGTTTTCTTGGATGAGCCTCCTCTTGGAGACGTTGTGGATTTTGAAGATGAAGAATTTTAGGCTGGTTTGCACTATCGGTGTTGAGCTGCTGGCCGTCGTTGTTGGCTCCATCGGCTTCTTCAACCAATCGTAAAACCAACCTCCCGGAGGTTCCCACGACAAGATCGATCTACAGTAAAACCTCTGGAAGGTTTTCATGAACAGAATGACAATTCAAGATGACCTGTCATGCTGAGGTCCTCCGAAACATCCCATCCGCGTGTTAATCAGGTAGACTCTGGTACGGTAAAGGTGCTCGCTATGGGTCCCTTGCGGGATTCTTCACTTCGTTCAGAATGACAGTTTTTGTTAACTTTGGCG
>CAUJGI010000209.1 GCA_963169155.1 Chloroflexota bacterium | reverse complement strand
GCCGAATGTAGAGAAGGAGCCCACTCATGTCCCGCGATTTACAGCTCACTGGCGAAATGCATCCAGCGTTTGATCGGATTTTGACCCCCGAGGCGTTGGCCTTTGTGGCGGCTTTGGAAGAGACGTTTGGGGAGCGGCGTCAGGCGTTATTGCGGGAACGCGTGGTGCGCCAGCAGCGGCTGGATGCGGGGGAGATGCCCGACTTCTTGCCAGAAACGGCCGAAATTCGCCATACCGAGTGGCAAGTCGCCCCCATCCCGGCTGACCTGCTGGAGCGCCGGGTGGAGATTACCGGGCCGGTGGACCGCAAAATGGTCATCAACGCGCTGAACTCCGGCGCCAACATGTACATGGCCGACTTCGAAGATTCCCATTCGCCCACCTGGTTCGACACGATTCAAGGCCAGATTAACCTCTGTGACGCCATTGAGGGCACCATCACCTTTACCAATCCCGACGGCAAGCTTTACCAATTAAACGACACGATTGCCACCCTGTTGGTGCGCCCGCGCGGCTGGCATTTGGACGAAAAACATTTGTTGGTAAACGGCCGTTCCATCTCCGCTTCCCTCTTTGATTTTGGCCTCTACTTCTTCCACAACGCCAAAAAGCTGCTGGCCAAAGGCAGCGGTCCCTACTTTTATTTGCCCAAATTGGAAAGTCATCTGGAAGCCCGCCTGTGGAACGATGTATTTGTCCAGGCACAAGAAACGTTGGGCGTGCCACAAGGCGCCATTCGCGCCACGGTGCTCATCGAAAACATCCTGGCTGCGTTTGAGATGGACGAAATTTTGTACGAACTGCGCGACCATTCGGCCGGGTTAAACTGCGGCCGTTGGGATTACATCTTCAGCGCCATTCGCAAGTTCCGCAATCACCCCCATTTTGTCATGCCCGACCGCGCCGATGTGACGATGACTACGCGCATGATGCGTTCGTACTCGCTGCTGCTCATCAAAACGTGCCACCGGCGCGGCATTCACGCCATGGGTGGCATGGCGGCGCAAATTCCCATCAAAAACAACCCTGAAGCCAACGAGACGGCGCTGGCCAAAGTGCGCGCCGACAAAAAACGTGAAGCCGAAGATGGCCACGACGGCACCTGGGTAGCCCATCCCGCCCTGGTGAGCATTGCCAAAGAAGAGTTCGACAAGGTGATGACCGGCCCGAACCAGCTTCACCGGCGGCGCGAAGATGTGCACATCACCGCCGAGGATTTGCTGGCGGTGCCCCAGGGCCACATCACCGAAGCCGGGCTGCGCACCAACATCGACGTCGGTATTCAATACATGGCGGCCTGGCTGGGCGGCAATGGCTGCGTGCCCATCTACAACTTAATGGAAGATGCGGCCACGGCCGAAATTTCTCGCGCCCAGGTGTGGCAGTGGCTGCACAATCCAGGAACAAAGCTGGCAGACGGCCGTTCCATCACCCCGGAATTGATTCGCGAAATGATGCCCGCCGTCTTGCAGCAAATTAAAGGGCAGGTGGGGCCAGACCAGTTTGAGCAGGGTAAGTACCGCGATGCGGGTAAGTTGTTTGAAGAAATTGTCACGGGCAAAACTTTTACCGAATTTTTGACGCTGCCCGCTTATGAATATTTGAGTTAGTGTTTTCGCGGCTGTGTTGGACGCCGCATATTGAAATTTTTAGATTTTTAGAAACAACTCGGAGGAGTGAGCATGTCGAAAGATTACGATGCAGTGCAAATGGAAAACAGTTGGAAATTTGACAAACGGTGGCAGGGCATTGAACGGCCGTACACCAGCCAGGACGTTTCTCGTCTGCGCGGCACCATTCAGATTGAGTACACCCTGGCGCGCATGGGCGCTGAACGTCTCTGGCGCTTGATGCATCAGGATGATTATGTCAACGCACTCGGCGCGCTGACCGGGAACCAGGCCGTGCAGATGGTCCAGGCCGGGCTGAAAGCTATCTACCTGAGCGGCTGGCAGGTGGCCGCCGATGCCAACGGCGCGGCCCACACCTACCCGGACCAGAGCCTGTATCCCGCCGACAGCGCACCCAAACTGGCGCAGCGCATCAACAATGCGCTTATGCGCGCCGATCAGATTTACCACATGAACAACCAGAATGGCACCTACTGGTTTGCCCCCATCGTCGCCGATGCCGAATCGGGCTTTGGCGGGTCGCTCAACGCCTTCGAGCTGATGAAGATGATGATTGAAGCTGGCGTGGCGGGCGTTCACTTTGAGGATCAGCTCTCCTCCGCCAAAAAATGTGGCCATATGGGTGGCAAGGTGTTGGTGCCCACCCGCGAGTTCATCCAGAAGCTCGTCGCGGCCCGCCTGGCGGCCGACGTGATGGGTGTGCCCACCGTGCTCATTGCCCGCACCGATGCCGATTCGGCCGAACTGCTCACCAGCGACATCGATCCGCGCGACCAGCCGTTCCTCACTGGTACACGTACTTCCGAAGGGTTCTACGGCATCAAGGGCGGCCTGGAAAGCGCCATCGCCCGCGCCCTCTCCTACGCGCCTTACGCCGACGTCATCTGGTGCGAAACCTCCACGCCAGACCTCGGCGAAGCCCGCGAGTTTGCCGAAGCCGTGCACGAGAAATTCCCTGGCAAGTTCCTGGCTTATAACTGTTCGCCATCTTTCAACTGGAAGCGCAATCTGGATGAAGAGACCATTGCCAAATTCCAGGTGGAGTTGGGCAAAATGGGGTACAAGTTCCAGTTTGTCACCCTGGCCGGGTTCCATGCGCTGAACACCAGCATGTTTGAACTGGCGCTGGCCTACAAAAGTGAAGGCATGGCGGGCTACTCGCGCCTGCAAGAACGTGAATTTTCTCTGGAAGCCAGCGATGGCTACCGGGCAGTCAAACACCAAAGTTTTGTCGGTGCCGGTTACTTTGATGAAATTCAGCTGACGGTTTCCGGTGGCGAAGCATCCACGGCGGCCCTGAAGGGCTCTACCGAAGAAGCCCAGTTTGTACCGGCACACGCCTAACAGTCCATTTCTTCCATTCACTCCTTGGTAAAAGAAACGGCCGTCTGTGGGAGACGGCCGTTTCTTTTCGTTCAAGTAGAAAATAGGACACAGACGAACGCAGATAAACACAGATAAAATCCTGTAATCTGCGGAATCTGTTGATTTTCAGTTAGGGTGTTGCAGTCATGTTGTCTCCGCCCAATTTTTGAAATCTCTCTTCGGGTTTTGTTTTCCGGTTTATAAAACTCGCTATACTTCCGGCATTCCGTCGTCACCAGATTTACCAATTGAGGAGACTAATGAAAATTCGTCACTTTTTTACCGGGGCGAGCCTTGTTTTGCTGCTGGCGGCGTGTGGCGCACAAGCAGAGCCTATCCCGACGCCAACGGTTACAGCCACGGTGGTGCCCACCGCCACCCAAACAGCTACGGCCGTTCCCACCGCCACCCTTACGGCCGTTCCGCCCACCGAAACGCCCACGCCAGAGCCGACAGCCACCAGCACGCCACTTCCCACCGAAACACCCACCGCCACGCCACAACCCACCGCAGACGCCAGCGAGCGCCTGGAGCTGACCGAAGGCGGCTACACCATTGGCTCTGTGCCGGGGTACGACATGGAAGCTGTGCCAGACGGCCGTACAGTGGGCGCAGCGGGCAACGTCGGCACGCTGATCATCACCTTTACCGGCGTGACACCCTACACCGAAGGAGCCACTCCAGACGAAATTATCGACGAGTTTTTGACGGAGTTTGCCAGCATCGGCGATGGTGAATTTGTGCAGGGCGACGAAGCAACGATTGTTGTAGATGGCTATGAGGGAACGGCCGTTGCCGTCACCGGCACATTGTTTGGCGCGCCGCTCAAGGGCCAGGCAATTTTGGTAATGCCTTCGCCGACCCAATTTTTATTTGGCCTGGGTGTCGCCAACCTTTCCAACGATGACCAGCAGTGGGAAAAAGAGGGTGAGCCAGTTTTTACCCAGCTTTTGAGCACGGTGGAATTTATTGAACGAGGCAGTGAGATTGAGGTTGGCTGCACAACATCCACCGATCCCACCTATGGGTACAGTGAGGAAAATCCTGTGAAAGTGGGCGGCGATGCCTTTGGCGGCCCACCGCGCGAGCGTGCCTATCTTGATAACCTGCGCGGGCCAAATGGGGAACCCATCACCTATGATCGGTCGGGATCACTACCTGTTGGCGACACAATTTTGGATATTTACACCATTACCTATGAAGGTCTGGATGAGCCAATTGCGCTTTATCTGGATGAATACAGTTATGAACCGGTTCAAGCGCCGGTTGGTTTCAGTTGTGACCCGTCTTTTTCGTTAGGACCTCCCTAAATTTTGACCGGGTGGGAGGAACGGCCGTCTCCGCCGTTCCTCCCACCCCCTTTCTCTCGTCCCAATTTAGCCACCACCCCAGCCTCATATCTATGTTCCGCTGACGTAAGTCAGATGGTAACTTTGGCC
>CAUJGI010000208.1 GCA_963169155.1 Chloroflexota bacterium | reverse complement strand
ATCGGCGGCGCGCGCCAGGCAGATGACCGCCATGTAGCCGCCGTATCTCCAGCCGTACATGCCTACACGAGCCGGCTCGGTCAGACCCTGCTGCACCAGCCAGCGCACGCCATCCACCTGGTCGGCCACTTCTACATCGCCCATGTTGTGCTTGAGCGGCGCTTCAAAAGCCAGGCCGCGCCGGGCACTGCCCTGGTTGTCTAGCTTAAACACCAAAAAGCCCTGGCTGGCCAGATACTGCGCCCGCATGTCCACGGTGAGCAGCCAGCTGTTGGCCACCCGCTGGGCATGCGGTCCGCCGTATACGCTGACGATCGTGGGAAATGGCCCCGTGCCAAAGCTGGCCGGTGGCCGGTAGATAGCGCCGTACAGCGTCACGCCGTCCCGGTTGGGCAGCGTCACTATTTCGGGGATGGGCAAATTGAGCGCGGCCACCCGCTCGTCGGCCTGAGTGAAGAGGGGGGTGAGCAAACGGCCGTCCGCCAACGAGCGCAGCACAAAGGTCGGCGGGACAGCCACGGCCTGCGCCACATCGACAAAGCGCTGCCGCTTGACGTCCAGCACCACGCTGTGCATGCCCGGCTCCGTCGTTAACCGCTCCGGTTCACCACCTTGCAGCGAGACGCGGTAGAGGTGGCTCTCCGTCGGCCCTGCCATGCTGGCCATGAAGTAGACATGGCCATTTTCCACGTCCACCCCGGCCAGGCTGTCCACCAACCAATCGCCGTGGGTTAACGGCCATATCAGCTGCCCGTCCGCGCCATACAGGTACAAATGCTGGAAGCCCGTCCGCTCTGACCCCCAAATGAAGCCGCCGCCGCTCTCGCCGGGAACTTCTTTTAGCGGATGAAACAGGTTGTGCAGATTGATCCAGACGTCACTGGTTTCCTGCAAAAGCAGCTGCTGTTCACCGCTGGCGAGATCAAACGCCACCAAATCGAGCTGGCTCTGCTCGCGGTTGAGGCGTTGGGCGGTAAGACGGCCGTCTGGCAGCCACTTCACCCGCGCCAGGTAGATGTCCACATCGTCGCCCAGGTCCAGCCACTGCATTTCGCCGCCCTCGCGGGCAACCACGCCCAGGCGCACCCGCGCGTTGGGCATCCCGGCAAAGGGGTAACAATGGTCTTCCTGCGCACCGTCGCCCAGGCCATCCTTGCCCAGGTGCATGATGCGGTAAACCGGAATATGCGTTTCGTCCACCTCCACAAAGGCCAGCTTTTGGCTGTCGGGCGACCACCAGTAGCCCCGACTGCGCCCCATCTCTTCCTGGGCGATGTACTCGGCCAGGCCATTGGTTTTGCCCGTACCCCGCGCTCCGCCGGTGACCTGCTGCGGCGGGCCGCCAGCGGTCGGCATCACATACAGTTCAGCGTCTTGCACAAAGGCCACCCACTGCCCGTCGGGCGAAAAGTGGGGGTCGAGGATGGGGTGTGATGGCTGGGTGAGCAACGGCCGTAACGGCACATCCTCGCCATCGTACACGTACAAACCATCGGGCAGCGGCAGCAAAATCTGCCCTGTTTTCGTCGACCATTCGTAGCGGGTGATGCCCAGTTCACGCTGGCGCAGCCGCTCGCGCCGCAATTTCTCCTCCAGCGACAAATTTTCCTCGTCGCCGCTGGCCGCCGGTGGGGTAATGAGCCGCCGTTCCTGACTCGTCTCCAGATCGAAGGCAAAAAGCTGGCGCACCAGGCCGCCGTCGGGGCTGAAGAGGTAGGTAAGGCTACGGCCGTCTGGACTAAACGCCAGCGAACCGGGGATGTTCATGCCGGGCAAGGGAAAGTGCACCAGGTCGTTTAATTCAAGCGTCGGGGGAGATGAAATCGTGTGCATAGCGTCTTCCTTCAAGTGGATTAAGCCTGAATTGTAGCCGAAGAAAGCAAGCCGTCGAGGCAGGAACAGTCGGAAAGGAATACAAAAAGCCCGAAGAGCCATCTGGTTCTTCGGGCAAATAACCTGCAGGGTATTGCCCCACAGGCTCAACAAGGGCGGTTTAAATCGCCTTAACGAACGTCTTTACCGGTTGGCCTCAGCCTTTTGCCAATAGACGGCCTCATCGTAATGATCATACAGCCGTTGTTCATAGGCCCGATCAATCATGCCTTGTTTATCATATTCGGGGCTGGCTTTGACCTGGTCACGGGTCATACCAATGGTCACTTCGCTAGAGGCCCAATCAATGTTTTCAATCCAATCCGGGGAGACGACTACTTTTTTGCCAGGCAACCAGTTTCTGGTGTCGATAACCAGGTAACGAATCAACCAGAACTCGGTGTCTACCAGGAACTTTTCCACATGACCAATTTCACCATCGCTAGCCTGGATGTAATACCCTTCCACCTCGTTGCTGCTGCGCAAATTGGTTTTGGGTTCCTCTACCTGGGTAGCGATATCCGGTTCCGCCTGGGTTTGGTTACGGCGCAGGGTATGGGGAGTATCGACGGCCGTTAACCCATCGCTGTAGGTGGGCGCAGTCAGCCAGTAAGGATCCCAGCCGTAAAAATTGTGCAGAGCAATCTCTTGCTGACGCCCAACCGGTTTTTGGGTATCCACGTCTGGGCTGTTTTCTACTTGCTTCCTGGTCAGCGAGACGGAAATCGTTTCATCGTCCGGGTTCACTCTGGTCACCGCCAGCGGCGAAAGCAATACCTGGTCGGTGAGCAGCCAGTTGCCAACGTTAACAACCAGATAGCGCACCGCCCATGTTTCGTCATCAAAATAAATGGTGTCGACTTTGCCCACATCGCCATCTGTTGCCTGAACGGTATAGCCTTGAAGATTGTTAATCATACCTTGCATCACACACTCCTTTTGCCACTACTTTTACTGTTTACCTATTCACTGTACCAGCGGTGATGCAGGTCACAATATGCCGGGGCATAGAGCGGAGATACAAAAAAGGTAAAGCTCAAATCACTGCATAGCAGATTTGGCCATGATGGCCCTGCGCCACAGTGTTATAATTCCAGGAAAGAACACGGAGGATTTCATTCATGCCCTTTCAATTTCACCCGCTGGCCATTCCCGAAGTGATCCTGGTAGAACCACAGCGCTTTGGAGACAGTCGTGGCTTTTTTATGGAAACGTATCAATTTGAAATGTTTGCCGCCAACGGCATTGCCCCGCGTTTTGTGCAAGATAACCATTCCCGTTCAGCCAAAGGCGTGCTGCGCGGCCTGCATTACCAAAATAGTCCGTTCGCCCAGGGCAAACTGCTGAAAGTTGTGGTGGGTGAAATTTTTGACGTGGCGGTGGACATTCGGCGCGGCTCCCCAACCTTTGGCCAGTGGGTGAGTGAAATTTTATCGGCGGAGAACGGCCGTCTCCTCTACGTTCCCCCCGGTTTTGCCCACGGCTTTTGTGTCCTCAGCGAAACGGCCGATCTCATCTACAAAACATCCGACTACTACCACCCGGCAAGTGAAAAGGGCATCCTCTGGAACGATGCCCAAATTGGCGTCAGATGGCCTATCGCCAACCCGCTACTCTCAGCCAGAGACCAATCCTTACCTGTCCTGGCAGAAGCGGACTTCAATTTTCAAATTTAGTCAGGGAAAATCAGGCAAGCTCTACCAGTACCGAGGTGGCCACATTGCGGCCGATCACCTGCGTTTTTTCGTCAATCAGCAGGGTCAGTGGGCCTTCGAAGGGAGCGACGGCCTGCACAGAAACGGCCGCTCCCGGCACCAGCCCCATATCGCCCAAATAACGCAGCAGCTCACTGTTGGCATCATCCAAAATGCGGCGCACCCACACGGTCTGCCCGGCCTTGACGGTGGAAAGCAGTTCAACATCAACGCGGGCCATGCTGCCATCCTTGGCCGGAATAGGATCCCCATGCGGATCAAACTCAGGGTGGTTCAACGCCGCGGCAATACGTTCTTCCAGCTTTTCACTGATGACGTGCTCTAAAATGTCGGCCTGCTCATGCACCTCATCCCAGGAAAAACCTAGCGCTTCAATGAGATACAGCTCAATCAGGCGATGATGTCGGATCACTTCCAGGGCCAGCTTTTCACCCGCAGGCGTGAGGGTCACGCCGTAATGTTTTTCATAGTTGACCATCTTCAAATTGGCCAGACGCTTAATCATGCTGGTGGCTGAGGCGGGCTTCACGTCGCGTGCTTCAGCAATGCGCGAGGTAGACACAGGGGTTTCGTCCAGGGCCAGGGTATAGATGGTCTTGAGGTAATCCTCAATGGCCTGATGGTTCAAGTTGTGGCGCTGATGAGAAGAACCGTCTGGCAGCGCATCAATTTTAGGCATACATCACCTTAATTTTTAGGAAGATAATACTTAGCAGGCAATCTAACACACCGCTATCGGGCTGTCAAGAACGGCGCTGACCCGCAGTTGGGCAAAGAAAATCGTCGCCAAAAAACGAGCCGCTTACAGGAGATATGACCTATTTCCTACCCGGCAAGCTACTTAAACCGCGCCGCTGAAAAAGCAACGGCCGTACCACCTGTGACCAGAGAAAACAACAGAAAACAAGTGCCCGATCCGCGTCCGAACCTTGCGTAAAGTTTTCATAGCTAATGCCTAAAAATTCCTTTTCCACGCAGAATTTACGCCATCGTTCTTGCCAAGTAGTGTGCAAAATATGGGAATTAGAAGCTAAATTTGCCCCATAGACCCCATATATGTGGTCTGCCTATTACTGGCCAGCCCATATCTGGGCAGCCTTTCCGTTTGTCAAGGTATTAACCTTAAAATTACTTTTTTTTAAGGTTCAGCCAGTCTAAAAATGTGCCAGCTTTTAAGGGAATTTTGGCCATTTTTCGTTGCATCTCCCACCACCATCTGTTAGAATGTTTAAGCCGTTGCACAATAATCTGCATAGCAAAGCCGACAGTAAAATTGAGGCCATGAGGGGCCATCGATTTTCTTTTTGTCTCAAAAATTAAGAGAGCCACAGTAATAAAAAATCATTGTGGCAGTTAACTCATTTTGCGACTATCTATGTCCATGTCGGCTTTTTTCTTTTGGGTAAGAGGGACTTCTGTCAACCCACACCTGTGACCAGCGGCCATAATTCATAACAAGCACAATCTTATAGGTTGATCCTGGCATACGGCCGTTTCTGCTTGCGCGCCTGCTGATCAATGAATGGTACTGACTATGATTCCTGAAAACGCATGGAAAGCAACCCTGGGTGAACTGGAACTGCAAATGACCAAAGCAACCTTCAACACCTGGCTGAAGGACACCTGCTTATTGCGCCACAAGGATAATCTCTTCGTGATCGGCGTGCGCAACGCCTATGCCAAGGATTGGCTAGAAAACCGCCTGCGCGACACCATCCTGCGTACCCTATCAACAATTGTTTCTGGCCCGGCGGAGGTGCAATTTGTAGTCTGGACCCCGGAATCTCCCCTCGAATTGGAAGACGACGAGGTCATTGAGAGTTCTTTGAACGGCAGCTATGGGACGGCAACGGCCGTTTTTACCCCCGTCAAAGCCAAAGTCCAGCCAGCCACCACCTCCAACCTCACCCGCCGCTTTACCTTTAGCAGTTTCGTGGTGGGGCCAAGCAACCGCCTGGCCCATGCCGCCGCCCTCTCCGTTGCCGAACACCCTGGGCAAACCTACAACCCCCTGTTCATTTATGGCGGTGTGGGGTTAGGCAAAACCCACTTACTGCACGCTATTGGCCACAAATGTATGCAAGATGGCCTCAATGTGTGCTACATCACTTCTGAAACGTTTACCAATGACCTGGTGCAATCTATTCGGAACAAGCAAATGGAGCACTTCCGCGAGCGGTACCGCACGCCCGATGTGCTGCTCATCGATGATATCCAGTTTATTGCGGGCAAGGAAAGCACACAGGAAGAGCTGTTTCACACCTTCAACGAGCTGCACAGTCAGGGCAAGCAGGTTGTCATTTCCAGTGACCGGGCGCCAAAAGCAATGGCCACCCTGGAAGAACGGCTGCAATCTCGCTTTGAATGGGGCCTCATGACCGACATTCAGATGCCTGACATTGAAACCCGCAAAGCCATTCTGCAAACCAAAGCCGAAGCCAACGGGCTGGCCGTGCCGGATGAGCTGATGGACTTCATTGCCCAGCAGGTGCGCCACAGCATTCGTGAACTGGAAGGGGCGTTTAACAAGGTGATGGCCTATGCCCATCTGTCTGGTGGGCGGGTCAATATGGAGCTGGTGAACATGGCCCTGGCCGATTTGATGCACCGCCCCGACAAGCTGACGGTTGAACATGTGTTTGCGGCCGTCTGCAAATATTACAACCTCACCAATGATGATTTGGTTGGCGCCAGCCGCAAGAAAACCGTCGCCTATCCGCGCCAGATAGCTATGTACCTGGCCCGCACCGAAACCAACGCCTCCCTACCCCAGATCGGCGAGAAGTTGGGCAACCGGGATCACACCACGGTGCTCTACGGCTACGAAAAAATCGCCACGCTCATCGACGCCGACGCTACGATTCGGCGGGACTGCATGGAAATCAAGTCCTCGATGTACGGATCGACTCCATCTTAAAAAACGCTGAGAAGTTATGCAGATGCACCACACCACTTTCAGGGAGTTACCATGAATGCACTTGGCTTTGATGTCTACGTAAACTGTTCGTACGATGAGGCAATTACGGCCGTAACCGACGAGCTCAAAAAAGAAGGCTTTGGCGTGCTTACCGAAATTGATGTAAAAGCCACGTTGAAGAAAAAGATCGATGTGGATTTTCGGCCGTACATAATTTTGGGCGCCTGCAATCCCCATCTGGCGCACAAGGCGCTGAGCCTTGTGCCGCAAATTGGGTTAATGCTGCCCTGCAACGTCACCGTAAGCCAGGAGGCTGACGGCCGTTCCCTTATCAGCATCATCAACCCCCAGCAAATGATGGGCATGGTCGACCACCCCGAGCTGGAAGCCATTGCCTGCGACGCCGAAGAGCGATTGCGCCGCGTCGCCAGCGCGCTGGAAGGACGGTGAGCGGTAAGCCGTTATCGGTAAACGGTAAATAGTTCCTTTTACCGTTCACCGATTACCGACCAAAATGCTCCTGCGCCACGACAACTTCCCCTCCCAATTTGTTCCACCACGCCACGTGCACGTCTGGCTGCCTGATGATTATGCGCAATGGCCAGAGACACACTATAGCGTGCTATACATGCACGACGGGCAAAATCTGTTCAACCCCGCCACGGCGATGGCGGGTGAAACCTGGGGTGTGGCCGAAGCACTGGCCCGGCTGATGGCCGCTGGTACGGTGCGCCCTACAATCATTGTGGGCATTTTTAACCACATCAATCGCTGGGCGGAGTATTGGCCAGAACGGCCGCTTACCCATCCCCATGCGGCACACCTCCACCAGCAGTTCAAAGAGATCCTCACCGTGCCCGTGCGCTCCGACAACTACCTGCGTTTTGTGGTGACAGAAGTGAAACCGTTCATCGA
>CAUJGI010000207.1 GCA_963169155.1 Chloroflexota bacterium | reverse complement strand
GCAGATCGGGACGCTCCGGCGTCCCGTGTGCTAGGGGAGTTGGCTGGCGATTTTGGCCCAGCGAAACGTTTCGACCTGGTCGGGCTGGTCGAAGAAATACTCTTCCAGGTACGGTTCAATTTCTAGCTGCCAGATGTCGGGGAGCTGCTCACGCAAGTTTTCATCCAAAAAGAAAGTAATGCCAACAAAATAATGCGGGTCGGCAATCTGGCGGTTGAGGCGTTGGAGCAAGCGGATGAGCGGCTCCGCATCGTAGCCGGTGCTGGTGTGGAAGTGGCGCAGGACGTCGTAGTTGGGCGGCAGGTGGATGAAGGCAAAGCGGCGGCGCAGGGCGTGGTCTACCAGGGCGATGGAGCGATCGGCCGTATTCATGGTACCGATGATCCGCACGTTGGCCGGAATCTGGAAGCTGCCGCCGCTGGCCAGCGGAATCGCCGCCTCACGATATTCCAGCAGCACCATCAACTCCCCAAAAACGGCCGCTAAATTGGCCCGATTTATCTCATCAATAATCAACACACAAACGCCGTCGTGCTGGCTGGCGCGCTGACAAAAGTCCAAAAAGCGGCCGGGGACCAGGCTGTAGTGCAGGGTGCCGGATTCGTCGGTAAACGGCCGTATCCCCTGCACAAAATCTTCGTAGGCGTAGGCGGGATGGAACTGCACCATTTCCCAGAAGCCATCCTGCGCCTGGGTGAGGTGCCGGGCCAGCTTTTGCGCTACAAACGTTTTGCCGGTGCCCGGCGGCCCGTACAAAATCGCCTGTCCCTTACGTGTGATAGCCCGCAGCCAGCGGCTCAGCTCGTCTTGGGGCAGGCCGGTGTCGCGGGCAACCTGGTCGATGGGATAGGGTTCGGGGGTGGTTTGGTAGTCGGATGGGGGTTCGTGGAAAACGGCCGTTGGCGCCGACGCCGCATAACGAATCGGGCTGGCACTTAAGGACGCGGGCACATCCAGCTCGATTTGCCCTTTGTCACTCAGCCGTCCGGTCTGGTGCTTGCTAATCTGCTCGCACACCCAGATGAGGCTCTGCACATCCACCATGTCACGCACGCCATACGCCGCCAGGGATTCGTATAGCGAGTGTGACTGCTCGCGCAGCAGGGCGTAGCTGCTGGCCGATGGCTCCAGCGTGATAAACATCTTGGTTTGCGGCACGGTGGGGTTGCTGCCGTCGTCCGGCTGGATGAATTTGAGGAACCAGCGGGCGGTGCGCGGCTTGACTAGCATTTCCGTTTGCGGGTGGCAGATGAACAGAAAGTAGGTGGCAAAGGGCCATTTGTTGGGCAGGGCGTTGGCGCTGAGGTAGTCGGCGAAGGTTTGCAGACGGTCGGGGGTGGGACGGTCGCCGTAGAGCAAGTTGCGCAGCTGAGTGCAGAAGGTGGGCTGGTCGAGATCGGGGTGGGTGAGGACGGCCGTATCCCCTGAAGACGGCACCGAGCGCCACAGCAGGTTATTGTCCTGCGCCAGCCGGTTCAGGTAGTCGATGAACGTGGCATAATCGCCGCTGGCCAGCAGTTGGTCTAGCGACTCCTGGCTCAGCCATTCAGCGGCTTTTTCAATGGTGGCCTGCTTATAAGAAATCTCGTCTGCCATAAAGTCGGGATGGGCAAAGTCCTCCCAATCCGGGTACCGTTGGCGAATCAGTTGGATGAGTTCCTGCACTTGCCAGTTCGGAAGCATAAAACCCTTTACTTGCTAGACATTTTTACGTTATGTCAAAAAACGATCCGCAGATTTTGCAGATTAGCGCAGATTAAAGGCAAAAAATCTGCGTAATCTGCGTTAATCTGTGGATAAATTCTCATGGTCGGTATTGTCTACTGCTCGGCAGAAATGGACAGATAGACGTTGCTGATCGACGAAGGATCGGCGGTGAACAGCCGCCCGCCGGTGACGTTGGCGATGCGGTTCAGCACGTCCTGGTCAGCGGCTTCGCCAAAAGCGATGGGGAAAATTTTCACCCCATCCGCTTCAGCATTGGCGGGCAGGCAGGTGGCAAACATCTGGTTTTCGGTGATATTGCCCACGGTGTCTTCGCCGTCGGAGAGCAAAATGATGCCGTAGAGACGGTTTTCGCCTGCGGCCAAATCGTCACTTTGCAGCGTCGCGGCCGTTTCGACGGCTTCGCAAACGGCTTCGTAGAGCGCCGTGTTGCCGTTGGCCACCAATCCGGCGACACGCTGGCTTAACCCTTCTACCACATCGCCTACGCGGGTGGCTGGTGCCAGCTCGGTCACGCTATCGCTAAAGATGAGCAGCCCCACCTCGTCGTTGGCATCCAGGCGGCTGAGGAATTCGACGGTGGCATCGCGCGCGGTGCGAATCCGCTCACCCTCCATGCTGCCGGAGACATCCATCACAATCAAAATGGTGGCTTTGCGCTTGGTGATGTTGAACAGGTCGATAACGGCCGCACTGACATCGGCGTTGGGGCTGGGCAGGGGGGCAACCGTACTGGGGGTGACGCTGGGATCGGTGCCGTTTTCCAGGCTCATCGGGGCGTGCAGGGCGATGCTGGTATTTAACGGCCGTAAATAATTATCAATCGCCAGTTCCTGCTGTTCGCGCGCCAGCAAGTAGTCCAGGAAGATTTGCGCCGCTTCCGCCTGTTCCTCACTGACCCAGTCGGCGTTGTCTAAAATGCAGTAGGGGTGATCGGCCCAAATGGTGCCGCCAGCGGGGAAGATAAACGCCAGCGGAAAGGTGAGCTCATCGCCGCGCTCCACGTTAAAGCGCACCACGTCGGCTTCGGGCACGGCGGCGGCGTGCAGGTAGCTGGGACCTTGTTGGGCCATTGC
>CAUJGI010000206.1 GCA_963169155.1 Chloroflexota bacterium | reverse complement strand
GTTGCCTGGATGCGCGCCGTTCGTTTGGCGGCCTGCTCCTGGTAAAACGCGCTCAGGGCAGCCAGAAGGATATTGGCCGCCTCCACGTACGCGTCGAGCCACAGAGCCGTCTCAGCGGGCAAATCAGGGCGGTTGGACAGGAATTCTACGGCCGTCTGCGAGCGCGGCAGTATGAACTGGGTTTTCACCTCCTGCCAATTCTGGAACGTGCCAAAACCGCCCCAGTGGCCCTCCATCATGCGGCCAACAGCCAGGTAATCTTGCAGCTGCTGGTTGGTCTCGTCGTCCAGTGCCAGTGCGGCCAGGTGCTGGTTGGCGAATTCGGTTTCGAGCTGCACACAACCGTCAACCGCGGTTGACACCTCTTCGGGGGTGGCGGGATAGCTGGGTGGCAGCACGTCGGCCAGCCGGATGAGCGATTCCTGCAAAATGGCATTGAGCGGTCGGTTTACCAGCACCGCCAGCTGTTGTGCTGCGGCAAACTGGAGCACGGTTTGCCCCTCGGGTAAATTGGCTTCGGTGGCGCCGCCGGTTTCCAGCAGGTTCAGCGGCAGCTGCACCCAGCGAAAATGGTGGTTTGGCTTAATCTCCTGGGCGATTTGCCAGACGCGGCTGAGATCGGTGAAGGTGTAGCTGCGCGACGGCTCCGGGAAGGTGTTTGAGCTGATGCCGTAGCTTTGAATACGGCCGTCGGCCACCGCCTGCTCCAGAAACTCAAAAGCCAGGCGGAGGCGCTGGTAGTAGGTTTGCCGGGCTTCGGGCAGGGGAAGGGGACGACGCTCGGCCCAACTGAGGTAATATTCCGGGTTGTGCAGCAGGTAAACGTCCAATGTGGCCAGGTTCAGCCGCTCCAGGCTGCGCTCCAGCTGGTCTTCCAGGAACTCCGGGTGGATGCAGTGGTCGAGCCCTTCGGCATATTTCACCAGGTTGGGAAACGGCCGTCCTTCCCGTTTACGCTGCTCGGCCAGGGTGTAGTTAAACCCCTGCAAATAACCGGCTTTGGAGACGACTACCACCTGTTCGCGCTGTAGTTCGCCGCCATCAATCAGCTCGCCCAGCACGCGGCCAATCAGCCGCTCTGCCCCGCCATCGCCGTAATTGCTGCTGGTGTCGATGAGGTTGATACCGCTTTGCAGCGCCTGGCGCAGCGCCTGTTCCTGGGTTTTGTCGCCCAGGGCTACGCGGTAGCTGCCAAAGCCAGCCTGGCTGATTTGCCAGCCCAAACCGGCAATGGTTGACGTGCCAATGGCAGGGTGCTGCTGAAAGTAGGAGTGGGTGGCAACGGCCGTTGCCATGCCGGGTATACGCATAAAGTGTCCCTTCTTGAGCGGTTGGTACCTGGCCTCAATCGTAAAGCGGAACGGCGGAATGGGCAATGGGGGAAACGTTCGTTTACATAATTGTTTCCCGTGAAACGTCAACCGCGGTTGACATCGGAGCCTGGCGCGCGCATGAAACCGGGGAAATATCTTTTTTTTTGGTGAGTTTGAGCTAAACTTTTGGGTTAGGTTGGGGGAATTTATGAGAATTTGCGACTGTTGACAAGATTATCACTTTTTTTACAGACATTTTGTGACAAAATCATTATTTTTTGGTCAAAACATGACAAGGTTATTATAGTTCTCCTTACGACAGATGTATTGCGGACTAATTGCGTACAACACAGTGCAAGAACTTCTCCTAGCTGGACCACCTGCAGGATATCCCAGGTAGTTTCTGTGAAAAAATGAGGCAATTGCTGACGCCAATCGGACCTATGTCCCGTGCACGTGCGTCACGAAACGACGGACCTTGTAGTAAAATTTACCCATCAGCTTTGGCTGTACACCGTTGATTGGGAGACGGAACAATGGCAAATAAGGAAAAAATTCTGGTGGTTGATGATAGTCGGGAAATGCTGTTGGTGATGAAGCATTTGCTGCTTAACAACGGTTACCAACCGCTGCTGGCTGAAAACGGCCTGGTGGGCCTGAAAATGGTCCAGGAGCACAATCCAGACCTTATTGTGTTGGATTTAAACATGCCCATTGTGGATGGCTGGCAGATGTGTGAACAGATCCGGGAAAAATCTGCTGTACCCATTATCATTTTAACGGCCGCTCACGTGACCGAAGAGGATATGGTGCGCGGGCTGGAGATGGGTGCCAATGATTATGTGACCAAACCATTTAGCCAGCACGTGATGATTGCCCGTATCCGGTCTGCCCTGCGCTGGTCGGCAAAAACGGCCGTTAGCAAGCTGTATGAGGATGAAACCCTGTCGATTGACGTGCGCAAGCGGGAAGTCATTAAAGATGGGGAACTGCTAAAACTGACGAAAAAAGAGTTTGCCCTGCTCACCGCTCTGGTGGCTGAATCCCCGGCTGTCGTCGACCACGAGACTTTGTTTACCAAGGTTTGGGATAGCAGCTACACCTTTGATGTGAACTACGTGCGGATTTTTGTGGGGCATTTACGCAAAAAGCTAGAAACCGATCCGGCCAATCCCGTCTATATTCATAACGAGCGTGGCGTAGGCTACCGTTTCGAGCATATTGATTGCCCGCTTGGCGCTGAAGAGCCGGACCTTACCGAGTAACGCCAGATCACGTGGTAAGGTCTAAAAATAAATTGTCGTCTTTCAGATTGGTCCACTCTCAGTAAGTGAATTTCAGACGGTTACTTAGCCGTTGTGCCTTCATTTTCACCCATGGCAACCAACAAACTATTGACATGCTGCTGAATAATTTTGAGTCGGCGCAGCACCTCGGCTTTTTCCCCAGGCGGTAATCCCTGGGCTGTAATGCGTGACAAATGCTGCAAGATGTAGCCCAGGCGGGTGATGTTGTCGACGCGCAGCGTGCCGGGGGCCAGGTCGGGCAGCGTGTCGATTTCGCGCAGGAGGGCAGATTTGCTGCCTGTGTCAATCAGCAGCTCTTCCTCTTCTGGCAGGCTGAGGAGGGGGTCATACGGCCGTTCCCCCGCCGTCTCGATCTCCTGTAATTCCCGAATGGACTGGTAAACTGTTTTGTCTGGATTGGCCTTGAGGTAAGCCGCCACATCTTTCACCTCGGCCGGGGAAAGGTCACCCGCCAGCCGTGCTTTGTGAAGCGCCCGCTGCTGTGATGGCTTCAACCCCTGGTAAATACGCGTGTCGCGTTCACTGAGCACGCCATCGCGCACATCATCCTTAATTTCATCGGGTAAATCCAGCAGCTTGATGAGCTGGTGGATGCGCTGGCGTGAGTAGCCCAGCCGCTTGCCTACCTTGGCCCAGGAAATCTTCGTCCCCCACGGTTCATCACTGGAGACGCCCTCTTCCTGGGCCGCATTCAGCTCCGTTTGCATCAGGTCGCGCAGGCGCCGCAGCCCGGCGGCGCGGTCCACGTCATTCAAATCTTCGCGCTGGATGTTCTCGACCAGCTGCCGCACAAAGCGGGTCACGTCGTCATAGTTGCGCCGCTGCACGACGGCAGGAATTGTCTCTAGACCCGCCATTTGCGCCGCACGCCAGCGCCGTTCGCCATGCACAATCAGGTAGCGATTGGGGGAAACCTCGGTTACTTCGATGGGCTGAATCACGCCGTCCTGACGAATGCTTTCGCTGAGCTCTTGCAGGCTTTCCTGGGGGAAGGTCTGGCGCGGCTGGGAAGGATCGGGCTGGATGGCATCCACGCGCAGCGCCAACAGCACCAGTCCTGAGGCCTGCTCCACATCAGTTTTGGTGGTAAATAGCTTTTCCAGGTCTCCGGCGTGGGGTTTGTTCGGCTGGGAAAGATTGATCTTGCCCCGTTTTTTACGTCCCATGCTACGCTCCCTTGGCAATTTGCTTGGCAATTTGGCGGTAGGCTTCAGCCCCCTGACTGCTGCTGTCGTAAACGATGATGCTTTGCCCGGCGACGGCGCTTTCGGCAAAGCGCACGGAGCGCTTGACGATTGGCTCGAAGATACGAATGCCGCTGCCGTATTGGTTGTCGATGGCGGCGAGGATGTCGCGGGTGAGTGTGGTGCGCGTGTCGGCCATGGTAAGCAAGATGCCGTCGATGACCAGGTCCGCGTTGAGCTTTTTGCGCCGCACGGTTTCAATGCTGGAGAGGATCATCAGGGCACCACGGGCGGCCAGGTACTCGGTCTGGATGGGGATGATGACGCTGGAAGCGGCCGTCAACGCATTCACCACCAGCAGGCCAAGAGAGGGGTTGCAGTCGATCAGGATGTAGTCGTAGTGGTTCACCACATCGCCGAGAATGGTGGTGAGCACACGTTCCCGGCTGAGGGTGTTGATCAGCGCCAACTCGATGAGGCTGAGTTCGGCCTGAGCGGGCAGCAGGTGAAATTTTTCATCTGTTTCGTAAATAGAACCCTGCACATTGCTTTCGTAGCCCTCAATTTCCGCTTTGAAGGCGTCGTAGATGGTGGGGCTGAGGTTGTCGGGGTCAAAACCGGCGTGTTGGGTGAGGTTGCATTGGGGGTCCAGGTCAACGGCCAGGACGCGGTAGCCCATTTCGCCGAAGGCAGCGGCCAAATTGATTGCGGTAGTGGTTTTGCCCACGCCGCCTTTTTGCATGGCAACGGCAATAATTTTGGTCATTGCTTCTCCTCGTTTGAGTGGCTGGTGGTTGGTCGCTAGTGGCTAGAAGCTGGATCACGCAAAACAGTAGCAACGAGCCACTCACTTTTGTCAATAAACAATAACACGAAGGGAATCGGGCGTCAAAGAAGTGTCAACCGCGGTTGACGTAAATCTGTTGGGCGCACCGGTGGGCGGCAAAGCGAAGTTGGATTGGTTAGTTTGGCTGATTTTACGGCCGTTTTCTTGATCAGGGTGTACAAAGTGGACTAAAATGCTTACAATATAACGCACCGTGTTATATTTAGTAACGCAATGTGTTATATGCCGGGTTTGTGTTTAGATGGCGAGGAATACGGCCGTCTAACAAATCGAGTTAAAAATGGATCTTTCAACCTCCAACCAACCAACAGCCGCCGATTCTGTGTACGATTACATCATCGTGGGTTCGGGTTTTGGCGGCAGCGTCTCGGCCATGCGCCTGACCGAGAAAGGGTACCGCGTGCTGGTTCTGGAACGTGGCAAACGGTACCAGCCTGAAGATTTCCCCCAGACAAACTGGAACATTTTTAAATATTTGTGGCTGCCAGCTTTGCGCTGTTTTGGCATCATGGGCGTCAACTTTTTGGATGACATGATGATCCTCAACGGCAGTGGGGTGGGGGGAGGCAGTTTGGTGTATGCCAGTACCCACATCGAGCCAGGAGATGGGTTTTACGAGGCCAGCGAGTGGGCCGATTTGGCCGACTGGCAGCGTGAACTCGCGCCGCATTTCCGCATGGCCAACCGCATGTTGGGTGTACGCGAAAATCCGCTGTACTGGCCGGCCGATTACCGGCTGCAGGAAATTGCCAATGAGCTGGGCCAGGGGCATACCTTCAAGCCGTCGCCGGTAGCTATCTTCTTTGGCGATCCGGGTGAGACGGTGCCAGATCCATTTTTTGGCGGCGATGGGCCAGACCGGACGGGCTGCATTCACTGCGGGGGGTGTATGGTCGGCTGCCGTCATAACGCCAAAAACACGCTGGATAAAAATTACCTCTACTTCGCCGAAAAGGGGGGCGCGGAGGTGCGGTCGGAGGCGAATGTGTTGGGGATACGGCCGTTATACGGGCCGCAGCCCGGCGTCGCACGATACGAAATTGAATATGAAAACATCACCGAATGGGTGCTGAAGCGCAAAGAAACAGTACAGGCACGGAACGTTATTTTAGCGGCCGGGGTGCTGGGAACGGTTAACTTGCTCCTGCAATGCCGTGACGAAGCCAAAACGCTGCCGCTGCTGTCGCAGCGGTTGGGCTGGATGGTGCGCAGCAACAGCGAAGCCTTGATGGGGGTGACGGCGCGTGAAGGCGAGGTGGATTACTCCAAAGGGGTGGCCATCACGTCTCACTTCTGGCTGGACGAGATTACCAGCGTGGAGCCGGTGCGCTACCCGCGCGGCTCGTCGCTGATGCGCAACCTGGCCGTGCCTTTGGTAAGCCTGCGCGGCGGCGGCTGGCAGCGTTTTGGCCGGTTTGTGGTGGAAGGGATGAAACGGCCGTATGACTTCCTCAAAGCCCGCTTTTTGCCCGATTGGGCCAGGGACTCGACTATTTTGCTCATCATGCAAACGGCCGAAAGCCGAATGCGGCTCAAGCGCGGCCGCAGCATCTTTACCCTGTTCCAGCGCGGCCTGGTGAGCGAGCGGGATCACAGCCTGCCTATCCCGGCCGTGGTGGATGCGGGACGCTCTGTGGTAAACCGCTTTGCCGAGAAAATCAATGGTATTCCCCAGTCTACAGTGAACGAAGTGCTGTTGGAAACGCCGTCCACTGCCCACATTTTGGGCGGCTGCGGCATTGGGGCCGACGCTTCGCGGGGGGTTATCGACGCAAAGCACGAAGTGTTTAACTATCCGGGCCTGTTTGTAGCTGATGGTTCAGTGATTCCGGCCAACCTGGGCGTTAATCCCAGCCTGACGATCACGGCGATGACCGAACGGGCAATGAGCCTGGTGCCGAATGCGGCCGATGCGGGACCGATACGGCCGTTGACCATGCCCGCCAATTTGCCTCAGCCTACGATCGTTGTCGGCCGTCGGCGGCGTGCCCTGGCCTGGGCTGGACTGGCCGCTTTGGGTGGTATGTTATTATTTGGCTTATGGAAAAACGGCAAGCGGGGATAATGACCCACGCTGGTCGAGGAAAAGTGGCAGATTTTGGTGCAAAGAACGTATGAAAGGAGCACAAAACATGGGGACAGTAACTGAAGTGGTGAAAGGTCAGGCGCTAAATGGCAAGGCAGAACTGCTGCCGTTTGTAAATCCGGCGACGGGCGAGCAGTTTGGCTCTGTCCTCATGACCACCGAGATGGAGGTGAAAAACGCCCGACGGGAGATGGCCGTAGCGGCGCAGACGTGGGCGGCCAAACCGGTGAAGGAGCGGGTGCGCCTGGTCCGTAAGCTGCAAACGTTGTTGATTGACGAGATTGATGAGATTACGGCCGTTATGAACCAGGACAATGGCAAAAGCCGCCAGGATGCAATGGCCGAGCTGTTCATGAGTGTTGATCTCATTAACCAATACTGTAACCGTGCGCCGCACTGGCTGCGCCGCCAACGGGTGTCGCCGGGGCTGCAAATTTTTAAGCGCTGCTATGTCGAGCAGCACCCGCACGGCGTGGTGGGCATCATCGGGCCGTGGAACTACCCCCTGGTGCTGATTGTGCCGCCGATGGTCTCGGCGCTGCTGGCGGGCAACACGGTGCTGGTGAAATCGTCGGAAGTTACGGCCGCGACCGGGGTGATGATCCAGCAGCTGTTCCAGAAAATCCCCGAACTGGCTCCCTTTGTGCGCTTTTTGCATGGCGACGGCCGTGTCGGGGCCGCGCTGGTCCAGTCCAAACCCGACTTCATTTTCCTCACTGGCTCCACCAAAACCGGGCGGCTGGTGATGAAAGCCGCTGCCGAGAACATGACCCCCGTGGTGTGTGAGCTGGGCGGCAAAGACCCAATGATTGTGTTGGAAGATGCCGACATCGAAGCGGCGGCCCGCTGGGGGGCGTGGGGTGCTTTTTACAACACCGGGCAAACCTGCATGGCGGTGGAGCGCATCTACGTGGTGGAATCGGTCTACGACGCCTTTTTGGAGGCGTTTTTGGAGGAAACCCGCCAGCTTAAGCAGGGGTACAGCCCGGAAATCGACAATCCCAACGATCTTGGCCCGCTGACGTTTCAGCGGCAGGTGGACATTATTGAAGATCATGTGCAGGATGCCCTGGCTAAAGGGGCACACATCATTCATGGCGGCAAGCGTAAGGGCATGTACATGGAGCCAACCGTGATGGTGAACGTGGACCACAGCATGAAGCTGATGCGCGAGGAGACGTTTGGCCCGGTGGTGCCTATCATGATGGTCGATAACGAGGAACACGCCATTCAGCTGGCCAACGACTCCAACCTGGGGCTGAGCGCCTCGGTGTGGAGCCGGAATCTGGCGCGGGCGGAGCGGGTGGCCCACCAGCTGTACGTGGGTTCGGTGAATATCAACGACACGATGTCCCATTTTGCCATTCCGCGCCTGCCGTTTGGCGGGGTCAAAGAGTCCGGCATTGGCCGCACGCACGGCAAGAAGGATTTACTGCAATTTACCCAGACGCGGGCGTTTGTGGTGGGCAATCCGCCCCTGCCGTTTGACATTGCCACAATTTTGCGCCAGCCAGGCAATTATCGGCTTGGGTCGGGCATCATCCACCTGGTATTTGGCACCACACCGAAGCAGAAGTTGAAGCCGGTGGTGGCGCTGTTGGAAGAGAAGGAAGTGGCACCCAAGGTGAAGAAGGTGGGTACGGCCGTTGGCGTTACGGCCGTTCTCGGGGCTATCGTTTTGACGTTACTGCGTACCCGTAAATAACAGATTACCCCGGAAACTTCTGAGTTTCCGGGGTAATGCCACTCAAAATGGTTAGCTGGAGCTGGGACGCGCCAAAAGCGTCACGTTCACCGTTTGCAGCTGACCATCCCGCAAAATTTGCAGTTCAACCGTTTGCCCAACCACCGTCTGCTGCACCAAATAACCCAATAAATCATCAAAAGCATTGATTTGACGGCCGTCTACACCGATGATGACGTCTGGGTTGCTGCCGCCGCGCAGGCCAGCGTTGGCCGCCGGGCTGCCCGCGATGACGTCACCAATCAGGATGCCATTTTGATTTGCAGGCAGTCCCAGGGTAGCGGCCGCTTCTGCGGTAATCAGCCCACCAGAAATGCCCAGCCACGGGGTTTCAACACGGCCGTTGGCAATAATCTGCGGCACGATGTTGCTGACGATATTGGACGGCACCGCGTAGCCAATGCCCGATGAGCCGCGCACGGGCGATTCGATGGCGGTGTTGACGCCAATCACTTCACCCCGTAGGTTGAGCAGCGGCCCGCCGGAGTTGCCGGGATTGATAGCCGCATCGGTCTGGATGATGTCGGGAATCTGGAAAGCGGTGCCATCGGGGCCAACTGCGCCGGGGAAGAGGCGGTCCAGGGCCGAGATGATGCCGGTGGTCATGCTGCTTTGCAGGCCAAACGGGCTGCCGATGGCGATGACAATCTGGCCCACCTTCAACGCGTCGGAATCGGCCAGGTTTACCGGGGTGATGTCCGAGATTGTACTGGCATCCACCTGGATCACCGCCAGGTCAGACGATGGGTCGGTGCCGACGATGGTGGCCGGCAGCTGACGGCCGTTGTCAAAATTGACCACAATCTGGCCGCCACCGGCCACCACGTGGTTGTTGGTGACGATGTGGCCGTTGCGGTCAAACAAAAAGCCAGAGCCCTGCCCGCTGCCCACAACAATGTTGACGACCGCAGGATTTACCTGCTCGTAAACCGACACAAAGGCTTCTTCCTGCACAAACAAGCTGGCCAGCGGATCGTTAGCGGTCGTTTCGGCGACGGGATTGAGGGAATCGGTCTGACTGGGGGTGTCAACGGCCGTTTCCACCACCGGGTCTGCTGGAGCCAGATCGGCCGTTTCTGGCTGAACTTCTTCGGTGAAACTATTGATGGTTTGGGTGATGGGATTGGTGACGGCCGTTTCTGCCGCCCCACATGCCGCCAACATCATGACCAACACCACAGAAATTGACAGCCACAGCCACTTGATACGAGATTGGAAATTCATTTTGCCTCCAGAATAAATGGTTTAATTACACAATTACTCAATTACTCAATTACCCGGTAGAAACGTAATTCAGTAATTGGGTAATTAGGTAATTGGGTAATTTTTATCTGGAAGCCAGTTTGGCGGGGATTTGCAAAAAAAGTGTAAAGCGTGGCTGAGTGGGCGGTGATAAAGACGGCCGTTTCTGAACAAGCGATGAGAGGGAGGGGAGTGAAAAGTGAAAAGTGATAAGTGAAAAGAACCACTTATCACTTTTCACTTTTTACTATTTCCCGGGCAGCTTTGCTAACCAGTCCTCTAC
>CAUJGI010000205.1 GCA_963169155.1 Chloroflexota bacterium | reverse complement strand
GCAGCAGGCGGAGCAGGGCGGCTTCTTCGCTGGTGTCGTTGGGATCGATGGGGTCCTGGTGCCGCCTCATGAGCACGATGGCTTGCGGTAAACTGCCCGTGGTGGCGGCCATTTCAGCGCTCCAGGCGGGATGCTGGGCTTTGACCACAAACGGCCGTTGCCACCCCATCGCCTCACCCTGACCCCACACGGCCGCTTGCCCCGGCAGCAACAGCGACACCAGCACGATGAGCGAGCGCTGCCAGATTGACAGCGACAGCTTGGTTTTGCCCACGTCGTGCAGCAGGGCGGCCACCAGCAGCGCTGGCTGGGTGTGCCCGGCGGCTTGCAGCATCTTCATCACCCGGTAGCTGTGCCACTGGTCATTCAGGGAGAAGCGATCAAACAAGGCCAACTCTTGGGCCGACAAAATGGCGATAACTTCGGCACGGCTGGCCGGTTCCAGGGGAACGGCCGTTACAATTTGCCAAAACTGCCACAGGCGATAACGAACCATGTCGTCTACACAAAAAATGGCGCAAACTGCCCCAGAATTAACGGAAAGAAGAAGCGAATGACCGGGACGATCGTTTCAAAGGCAATGTCAATGCCCACGGCTGGCAGCAAGAAAAAGACACCTAGAAAGATGATTTGACTGTATTGGCGTAAACCTTCCAGCCGGTAAGCCAGTTCCGGCGGTAAAATGCCCAGCAAGATGGTAAAGCCATCTAGCGGCGGGATGGGAATTAAGTTAAACGCAAAGAGCAGCAGATTAAAGTAGACGCCAAATGCTAAAAAAGAGTAAATCGATGGCAAAAATTGGCCCGGTTCCTGGATAGAAACCAGGCCCAGCCGCACGGGCAGCCCCATCGCCAGGGCGATCAGCAAATTCATCAATGGACCGGCGATGGCGACGATGGCGTGTGACGTACGTGGATTACCCCGGAAAAACCGGGGGTTTACCGGCGTTAAGGCGTAACCGAAACCAATGATGAGCAGCAAAATCAACCCGGTGCGATCCAGATGGGGGATGGGGTTGAGGGTGATACGGCCGTACGAACGGGGCGTCGGATCACCCAACCGATCCGCAACGATAGCATGGGCAAACTCATGGTAGGCAAAGGCAATCACGGCAATCAAAATGAAACTGATCGCAGTGGGAACCACATAATCGGCGCTTCGTAAAAATAAAAGCATACTCTTCTCGACTTTTGTTTAGGTTAGGATCGCGACAAGTATACCGTGTGGGCAAAGGGGGGGCGAATGGATAAAAGGAGCTTGAAGCGAGGCTTCACAAGTTGTTCAGGTTAGCATGGGGTAAACGGCCGTAAATCGTATTGGCGACGGCCGTTCCCTTGCCTATAATCGCGCACCATGTATGTAGAAATTCACCTGGGCGATATTGTGCGCATGCGCAAGCCGCACCCCTGCGGCAGCTATGAATGGGAAGTGGTGCGCGTGGGCACCGATGTAGGGCTGGTCTGCCAGACCTGCGGGCGGCGCGTGCTGCTGCCGCGCGGCGTCTTCAACAAGCGTCTCAAAACCATTCTCAAACCGGCCGCCGATGCCACCAACCAGATAGACGAAGCCCCCGAATGAACAGCCTGATTCTGACATTGTACTTTATCGCTCTGGGTGGATTGGCCCTCTATGGGCTGTTTGGCCTGCTGACCCTGGTGCTGTACTGGCGGCACCGGCACGAACAATTCCCCACGCCGCCGCTGCCAATCGATCTGCCAACCGTGACGGTGCAGCTGCCGGTGTTTAACGAGCCATTTGTGGTGGAGCGGCTGATCCATACGGCCGTTGCCCTCCACTACCCCGCCGATAAGCTGCAAATCCAGGTCATCGACGACTCCACCGACAGCACCACGGAGCGGGCGGCACGCTGGGTGGCGTATTATAAGGAAAAAGGCATCAACATTGCGCTGCTGCACCGCAGCCAGCGGGACGGCTTCAAAGCGGGGGCGCTGGCCGAAGCGCTGCCCCAGGCCAGCGGCGACTTCATCGCCATCTTCGACGCCGATTTCCAGCCGCAGGCCGACTTTTTGCAGCAAACGATCCCCCACTTTGACCAAAATCCAGCCCTGGGCATGGTGCAAACACGCTGGGGGCATCTGAACGACGGCCGTTCTCCCCTTACCGGCGCGCAGGCCATTGCCCTGGACAAACATTTTGCCATGGAGCAAACGGTGCGCCATCGGGCCAACCTCTTCCCCAAGTTCAACGGCGCGGGCGGCGTCTGGCGGCGCGCCTGCCTGGAGGATGCGGGCGGCTGGCACAGCGACACCGTCTGCGAAGATTTGTGCCTGAGCACCCGCGCCGTGCTGCGCCAGTGGCACTGCCTCTTTTTGAACGACGTACTGTCACCGGCCGAGCTGCCCACCACCATTTCGGCGTACAAAACGCAGCAGGCGCGCTGGTCCAAGGGATCGTCGCAATGTTTGCTGAAATATGGCCGGGCCATCACCACCGCGCGCGCCCACACGCCGCTGGCCCGCTTTTATGCCCTGATGTCGATGTCGGCTTACAGCACCAACCTGTTTGTGATCTTGCTGCTGCTGCTGCAAATTCCCCTGCTGCTGCTGGACGTTCGCTTTTCGTCGTGGCTGCTGCTGTTTTCGGTGGCGGGCATCGGCCAGCCGCTGCTGTTTGTGATGAGCCAGCAGGTGCTGCACCGCGATTGGCTGCGGCGGCTGCGCCACTTTCCCACGATGGTGCTCATTGCCATCGGCATGGCGCCGAACAACAGCCGGGCCATTTGGCAGGCGGTGTTCGGCCGCGAGCACGACTTTGTGCGCACACCCAAGCAGGGCAGCCAGGCACAGTCCCCGCTGCACGAGCTGAACTTTGATTGGATCATGCTGGTGGAGCTGGGGCTGGCGCTGTACGCCTGGGTTGGCGTGCTGCTGGCGCTGCACCAGCAA
>CAUJGI010000204.1 GCA_963169155.1 Chloroflexota bacterium | reverse complement strand
GCCGCTTGCCATGGGAGCCTGGGGCAATGGGTTCCCGCTTGGTATTACCCACCATTTAGACTGGGTTTCCAACATTGGTTACCAGTACTACAACTTCTTCTTTAATCCCTTCCATGCCATCGGCATTTCTTTGCTGTTTACTTCCACGTTGATCCTGGCCATGCACGGTTCGGCGATTTTGAGCGCGGTGAACCGGCCCTATGTCACAGAAAGAAACGTGGATGGTTTTTGGCGCAACTTGTTAGGGTACAGCATTGGTGAAGTTGGTATCCATCGTTTGGGCTTTTGGTTGGCAATTGCGGCCGTTTTGTTTGCCAATCTGTGCATTTACCTGTCTGGTACGCTGGTGTTCAACTGGTCCAAATTCTGGAATTTCTTCGATACGCTGCCGTTTTGGGAAGGAGCTGCGGCTGGGACCCTACTGGTTAGTGGGGGTGCCCTGGCCAGCGTCGTGTGGCGTGGGCGGAAGCAGCGTCCTGTTGATATGGATGAAGTTGAATATGGTGGCCGTGGTATTGATGGTACAGCGCTGCGGAAAACCTACCGCGTCAAGTTCCTGGAACGACTCTTTGGCGTAGGGCAGGTTGGCCCGGTTTATTTAGGTATTGCTGGGGCTACTGCCGTTGTGTTTGGTTTCCTTGCTGTGTTTATCATCCTGGAAAATTACCTTTATCAGGTTGGCTATAATCCCATTCTGTTCTTGCGCGAGTTCTTCGTGCTGACGGTGAATCCACCGGCCATGAGCTATGGTTTGAGCATGGCTCCCTGGCGTGAAGGTGGTGCCTGGGTTGTGGCTACCTTCCTGATCAACATTTGTGTGGTTGCCTGGTGGCTGCGTGTATACGGCCGTGCCAAAGCAGCTGGCTTACGTCCTACACTCGCCTACGCATTCGCCGCTGCGCTGTTCCTTTACTTCATTATCTACCTGATTCGCCCTGTTATCATGGGTAACTGGGCGCAGGCTCCTGGGCAAGGGTTCAAGGCCATACTTGACTGGACTAACAATGTTAGCATCCAGTTTGGTAACTTCTACTACAACCCCTTCCATATGATCTCCATCTTCTTCCTGTTGGGTTCCACTGTGTTGCTGGCTATGCATGGCGCAACCATTGTGGCAACCTCCAAATATGGCTCGCATCGTGAAATTGAAGAAATGATGGCAGAAGGATCAGGTACACATCGGGCACAGCTGTTCTGGCGCTGGACTATGGGTTTCAACGTAAACTCAAAAACAATTCATGACTGGTGCTGGTGGTTTGCCATTTTGACCGTCATCGCTGGTGGAATTGGTTTACTTCTGTCTGGTACGGTCATTACTGATTGGTATGCTTGGGCGCAAAGCATTGGCATCACTGCCCCATTGCCCTAGCGACAACACATTTACTAGCCGCACTTTTCATTGCCGTCTGCGACCTTTTCAAAGGTGCGGCTAGTAGATTTCAAACTTAAGTGTTGTTGTCACAAAAAAGTTACCAATTCAGGTAAAAGAGGAGATAAAAATGCGTCGCGGTTTCAAGAATCCAAGCGGGCCTAACTTAGCGTTTTGGGCCGTCTTCTTACTCGTAACAGTTTTGCTCTTGAGCGGTGCTTTGTGGGTGCTTAGCTTTGTTCGGGGAACTGTAGTCTCTGCGGCAGAGGATGAAGTTGTTCTCAATCAGGCTTACATCAACTACTCTACAGCGGGCGACTATGTCACTGCGGAGTCGACTGCGGCGATTCAAGCCTACATCGCAGAATTCCCCCAACCACAAAATGCTCAAGTTTTAACAGGAATGACCACTTCCGAAATTTGGAGCTTCATGACAGCTTACGTGGCCGGTGGTTTGAAGGTAGATTGTACCTACTGTCATGACATCAATAACTTTGGTGCTGATGGTGCGGAGATTGGCGATGATGTGGTAGCAACTCGTAAAGATACCGCTCGCCAGCAGCTGCTAATGGTGGCTGATCTCAATCAAAACTGGTTGACTCAGCTGGCAGTAATCGAAGGCAAACAACCTTCGGGCGCGCAAGTTATTTGTGCCACCTGCCATTTGGGTGAAGCCATCCCCACGGCCTGGCCGGAAGACCTGCATGCATTGCCAGATGATTACCGGCTACCGCTCGACAATCTGGATGTTCTCCTGGTTACGGGCAACCTTGACATCTCTCTAGATGCCGTGCAGTACAACCAGCACACCATGTACCACTTCAGCGAAAGCCTGGCGGTTGGATGTACTCACTGCCACAACTCGCGGTACTTCCCCAGCTGGGAACAGCCTGCCAAGTACTACGCCCTGACGATGTTGCAGATGTCCCAACACATTCTCAATAACTACCAGGACACCATGAACGGGCAAGAGCCATCTTGTTACCTCTGTCATCGTAATGAAGTGCGGCCGCCGGGTGCGGCTCAGGCCGAAGTCTTCTTACCAGAGGTCTTGAGATCAAGTTATTCCCCGGAAGAGTAAGAATGAAGGCCTGTCGTTAATGATAGGCCTCATTCACTTTGCTTTGTTGGACAATGCTACACAGCGTTGAAAGACCGATTTACCTGTAAATCGGTCTCTTTATCAATTTGAAATTCACTATTAAAAAAACTATATATGACTTCAATAGAAACCTCCAGCCCTCCAGCTCAGGTAGCACAATTGTCTGTCTTGCGTCGCTCCCTCGTCCTCATGAAGCCAATCACCTGGTTTGGGCCGATGTGGGCGTTTTTATGTGGTGCAGTTGCCAGCGGGGCAACGACATGGTCACTAGCAGATATAGGCCTCGTCATTTTGGGTATCATCATGGCGGGGCCTATCTTGTGTGGCTTTTCTCAGGTCATCAATGATTATTTTGACCGGGATATCGATGCGGTTAATGAGCCGTACCGATTAGTTCCGTCCGGACGGATATCTACCAAGCAAATTTTTGTCACGCTCTTTATTTTGCTGGCTGCGGGCCTGTTTGTCAGCAGCTTTTTGAATTTGCGGGTTATGTCTTTTGTTATTGCCGGACAGGTGTTGGCGGTTTTGTACAGTGCGCCCCCTATTCGCGCTAAGCGGAATGGGTGGGCTGGCAATGCGATGGCGGCCGTTTCCTATGAGGGACTGGCGTGGATGGCGGGGCATGTCGCATTTGCGCCGCTTACCGGAGCCAGCATCTTAATTGCTCTGCTCTACTCTTTAGGGGCTCATGGCATTATGAGCATCAACGACTACAAGAGCATTGATGGAGACAAGGCGGGTGGGGTTAGCACAATTCCCGTTTTGTATGGACCAAAGACAGCTGCCTGGTTGATCGTGATTACCATGAATGTGGCCCAAATCGCGGTTATTGCTGCGTTTCTGTACTGGAATCTTTGGTGGGCAGCCTTGGTAATTGCCCTGATTTTGATGGCCCAAATGCCCATTCAGCGTACCTTCTTGCGCGATCCGATGGCCAATTACCTTAAATTTAGCGCCATTGGGGTGAGCTTTTACGTTTGGGGCATGATGGCGGCGGCGATTGGGCTGCGTTCGGTTGGTGGTTGACTGAACCTTGGTAAATAGGGAGATTGCTCCATGAAACCAATATTAGTTATCGGCGCTTCTGTTGGGGGGGCAACGGCCGCAAATACTCTGGCACTGGCTGGTTTGCCGGTGATCATGCTGGAACGAGATTTGTCCTGGGTGAAACCGTGTGGCGGGGCCTTGCCGCCTAAAGCGTTTGAGGAGTTCGACCTGCCTCAATCGCTGATTTCACGCAAGGTTTTTAGGACGATGATTCATTCGCCTTCAGAACGGCGAACTGAGATCGATGTAGTTGGTTTGGAAGAAGGGAACCACGATTACGTGGCCATGGCCTGCCGCGAGGATTTAGATCCGTTTTTGCGGGCACGGGCGGTGGCCAATGGGGCAGAGTTAATCGAAGGCCAACTGCTTGACTTATCAGTGCAGTCTGATGGGGTTGAAGTGATCTACCGGGCCAAAGGTGAGCGGGAAAAGCAAACCATGAAGGTTGAGGTTGTGATTGGCGCAGATGGAGCGTACTCCACTACGGCCAAGGCTTTGGGGTTGGAGCGTTTACCACGCTGTATTGCCATTCAAGAGCGCATTCGTCTGCCAAAGGATAAGATGGCCCGCTGGCAGGAAACGGCCGATCTCTATCTCGGCCACGACGTCAGCCCGGATTTGTATGCCTGGGTCTTCCCAAAATCGGACCATGTGGCGGTGGGTTGTGGCGCTGGGCCAGGCAATACGGCCGAAGCGCGCCGACTGCTGGCTAACCTAAAACAACGGATTGCTCCGGAACTGGCTGGGGGCGAGGTTTTCCTGGAAGAAGCGCACGCGCTGCCGATGCACCCGCGTGAACATATTGCCTTTGAAAGGGCGATGTTGATAGGGGACGCAGCCGGGTTGGTGGTAGGTACCTCTGGGGAGGGCATCTATTGGGCGATGAAGAGCGGCAAACAGGCGGCTCTAACGCTCATCGACGTACTGCCGGATGTGTCGGAGAAGGCACTTCGGCAGTACGAGAAAATTTGGTGGAAGGAATACCGCACCATGTACCGCTTTTTGCAGTGGTTACAGAAGTGGGGCTATGGCAATGAACGGCAGATGGAAGTATTCACCGATATGTGCCGCAACAAAGATGTGCAGCAGCTTACGTTTGAGTCGTATATGCACAAGCGCATGACGCGGGTACCCTGGGTGGCGCAGATGCGCATGACGGCCGATATTTTAGCGGCGCAGGTTCGGCATTATTTGCTGCCGCGCAAGAAAAGGATGCCGACCTGATGCAGCCTTTTTACCAGCCAGTGCTGTTTGCCTTGTTTGTCTGGTGGTTTGTTACCGGATTGGTTTTTGTGGCTTACGGCCGTTCGCCCCGCATTACCCACCTCTACTTTCTGGCAGCTACCGTGGTGATGCTGCTGGCTGTGGCCGGGTTTATTTATGCCCTGGAAGTGGTGACACCGGTCGGCGTTTATCTCAGTTTGACTTGCGGTATTTTCATTTGGGGTTGGCAGGTGGCCAGCTATTATTTGGGTTATATCACCGGGCCAGAGCAGAGCGCGCACTTTTATGAAATGGTGGGCAACGGCCGTTCTACTACCCATTTCGCCCGTTTTCGCCATGCCCTGCAAGCCAGCATCTACCACGAACTGCTCATTGTGAGTTTCCTCGGGCTGCTCGTTTTTTTGAGCTATGGTTCGCCCAATCGGTGGGGACTTTGGATTTTTATTGCCCTGTGGATCATGCATACTCTGGCCAAGGTAAACGTTTTTCTGGGTGTACGTAACTTTCGTGTTGAATTCTTACCAGCTCATTTACACAAGCTGGATCGCTTGCTTGGTAAACAGACCAGCAATCCGTTGATGCCCATTACTGCCCTGTTTGGCACGTGCATCGCCCTGGTGCTGACTTACCGGGCCATCATGCCGGGGACCGCGCCGGATCAGGTTGTGGGGCACCTGGCAGTGGGTACAATGTTGGTTTTGGGAGTCGTCGAAAATATCTTGCTCGTTTTGCCGCTGCCTGCTACCTTGTGGGGCTGGGGTGTTCGCGCTTTACCCGAATCGGTCAATCTGCCCCCAGAACCTCACCCAAAAAAACAGCCAACCCTGAGGATATTTTCCGAGCAGGTGGTGGAAGGTTGAAATTATGACAAACGCTCAGACATTATGGGATCCAACCGTACTTACCACGCGATCAGCGGTTCATCCTGAGGAAAAAGAAACCCTCACGCTGAAACGTGTTTCAGGTCCCGTAGTGGTAGATGTCTGGCCCGCCCGTGCTGCCAACGGCTCATCGCCCATCCTCCTGATTCATGGCTGGGGTGGCAGCGGCAGTTACTGGGAGGATACCGCCCGGCGGCTGTCGGCAACGACCAAAGTGATCGTGCCCGATCTGCCGGGAACCGGCCGTTCGCTGCCGGTTAAGTCGGTGCAGAACATGTTCGATCAGGTGGCAACTCTCAAGTTTATTGTGGAGAAGCTGGGCCTGGAAAAAGTGCAAATCGTAGGGCATTCCATGGGGGCGGCCATGACTCTGCTGCTGGCGGGGCAAATTCAGGAGCGGGTAGAGCGTCTGGTATTAACGTCGATGTGTTTTTTTATGACCCCCAAACAGGCTGAGATTTACAGCTCCATCATGAAGTTTGTGCGGCTGATGATGCGTGTGCGTTTTAAGCAAATGGCCGACATTCCCGGACTGTCTTACATGATGGCGCTGCGCTACTTCTACAAAGTGCCAGAGGATCAAGAACTACTGCGCCGGGGTTTTCTGGATTACTTGACGCTGGATTTTGCGACGGCCGCTGCCTGCGCCAAAAATGCGACCGATCCCAGCATTGAAGCGGCCGGGGCCGCCGTACAGGTGCCAACCTTGCTCATCGCCTGCCGTCAAGATCAGGTGATGCCGGTTGAAAACGTCAACTATACCGTGAACGTCATTCCCAACTGCGAACTCCGCTGGATGGAACAGTGCGGCCATCTGCCTATGGTGGAAAAAGCAGACGAGTATATGGAAATTTTGAACGACTTTTTGCAGGTATAGGGAATTGGCAGACAGGCTTCCCAACAGAATGAGTCTCTTTTGCCAATTATTGGGATAGGGGAAAGGGAAAGATAGGAGAACATGGCAACGTATACTCCCGAACAGCTAGAAAGACGCAACAACAGCAAGTGGACGATGGTTCAGGCCGTCTTGGCCCCGCTTCAGTTCCTCATGTTCATTATTAGCTTTTCGCTGGTGGTTCGTTATTTGGTAACGGGCAATGGGTTTGCCATCGCCAATAGTTCGGTGCTCATCAAAATTACGCTTTTGTGGCTGATAACAGTCACCGGCATGATTTGGGAAAAAGAAATTTTTGGCCACTGGTTCCTCGCGCCCCAGTTTTTCTGGGAAGATGTGGGCAACGCTGTGGCCATGCTCATGCACAACTTGTACTTTTTTGCACGGTGGCAGGGCTGGTCGGAGCAGGCCATCATGATGCTCATGCTGCTGGCTTACGTTTCGTACATGTTTAACTGCGCCCAGTTTATTTTGAAAGGGCTGCAAACGCGCAAACAGCGTCGGTTGGAAGCGTTGCCCTCGCTAACCGCGCCACAGATGAAAGTGCAGCGATGAAAACGAAAGCCGTGGTTATTTCTGAACCGGGGAAAGTGGGTTTGGCAGAGGTGGCGTTACGGCCGTATTCCGCCCAAGACGTCCTCGTGCAAACCGCCTACACCTCCATCAGCGCGGGAACCGAGCGCCTGCTGCTCGCTGGTCAGATGCCCCACCCCATGCTTAAACTGCCCGTCATTCCTGGCTACGAAACGGTGGGCCGCGTGGTGGAGCTGGGGGCCGATGTGGATCCCGCCTGGCTCAACCGCTGGGTCTATGTGGGCGGCGCCCAGTGCTACGACGGTATCAACGCCGCCTGGGGTGGGCAGTCGGCCCAACTTGCGGCGGACGTGAACCGGGTGATTCCTCTGGATGGTGTGGAGCCGAGCCACGGTGTGCTGCTGGCCCTGGCCGCCACCGCGCTGCACGGCATCAACCTGCTCAATCCCCAGCCAGGTGACCGGCTGCTGGTGCTGGGGCAAGGACCGGTGGGCCAGCTGGCGGCCCGATTGGCCCGCATTCGCGGCGCATGGGTGGCCGTAGTAGATCGCAACCCTAACCGCCTGGCCCATGCCGAGGCCGATCAAATCGTGCAGGTGGGCGAGGGGCTGCCGTCGTTGCCGGAGCAGGTGGAGGGGGGGGTGACGGCCGTAATCGAAGCTACCGGTTCTATGGAAGCGCTGGCCAGCACTATTCCCTTGCTCAGTTTGGGCGGTACCCTCGTGCTGCTGGGCTATTACCAGACGTTGAACCTGCCCTACATGCCGCTTTTCCTCAAGGAAGCGCGGCTGCTGACCGCCAAAGAGTGGGCACCTGGCGACCTGCTGCACTGCCGCGACCTCATCGCCAGTGGCACGCTGGATGTCGCCGCCATGCTCACCCATTGTTTACCCATTACCGAAGTGGCCACCGCCTACGATGTGGCCCTCAACGATGCTAACTGTTTGAAGCTTGTTCTAGATTGGCAAAATTTTCAGTCCAACGGTTCTTGAAAAAGGAGAGAATATGACGGCACGCATGTTAGCAATTTATGGCAAGGGGGGAATCGGGAAGAGCTTCACGACCTCTAACCTGACGGCGCGAATGGCGTTTGACGGTGCGCGCGTCTTACAGTTAGGCTGTGATCCCAAACACGATTCTTGCAACACCATTTTTGGCGGTCACTCCTTGCCGACGTTGGGCGACGTGTGGCGCGGTCATAAAGATTTGGGCACTGAAGACAAAATGGCGGTGGGTGACATCATCTTCCGCAGCGAAATTGATCCCAACGTGGCCTTGTTTGGCTGCGAAATC
>CAUJGI010000203.1 GCA_963169155.1 Chloroflexota bacterium | reverse complement strand
GGGAGCGGCCGTGGCCGCCTGCTGCTGGCTCGCCGCCAACAGCAAGCCAAGGGCAAGAACTAGACCGATCAGGCCCAAAACCAGCAAAAAATTCCACTTCTCACGCGCAGGTTTGTTTGTTTCATTCATAAGGTAACTCCTTTAATGAAGATGATTCTTGGGGATTGGGCGTGAAACGTGACGCATCTCTGGTCACGTTTCACGTTTCACGCATCAAAAAAATCGTACCAAATCCCAAAGAGCCCTACGATGACGCAGCCCTCTGCTGCCGCTGCTGCCAGGTGACAATCGTCACCCCGAGGAGAACGGCCAGCCCATCCAAAAAACCCTGCCAGGTCGGCGCTTCGCCAAAGAGCAGCAGCGACCAGAGCACGGCAATCACCGGGCTGAGCGTCAGCAAAATGGCGTGGTGGCTGATCTGCAAACGACGCAGCGCCAGGTAATACAACACCCGGCTGAAGATGACATCCACCGTAGCCACCAGCAGCAGCACCAGCCAGGCGAAGCCGCTGGGCCACTGCCAGCTGTCTGGCCCCTGAATCAGGACAAACAGCAGCAAAAAGAAGGTGGTGCTGCCCACCCGAAACAGAAAAAAGTTGGCAAAATCAATTTCCTGGCCGTAGCGTTTGACAACGGCCGCATGCAGCGCATATAAAAACGACGACCCCAACACGATCAGCGAGCCCAGCCGCAGCACATCGCCCGGCTGAAAGCTGATGGCAAAGATGCCCAGCAAGGCCACACCCGCCCCAAGCAGTTCGTTGCGATGCAGCCGCTCGCGCAGCCAGAAGAGGCCAAACGCCAGGGCAAAGAGGGTCGTCGTTTGGGCCAGCATCGAGGCGGTGCCCGCATCAACGTAGCGCACCGAGGTAAAGCTGAGCGCGGTGGCCCCGGCCACCAGAAAACCGACCGCCGCAAAAAAAGCCAGGTGCTGCCGTAAAATATGGAGCTGAATCTGCCGCTTCCAGGCGAGAAAAACGGCCGTTTCCACCGCCGCCAATCCCAGCACAAACAGCGCCGCAGGCACGGGCGGCAAATACGTGCGCAGCAGCCGGGCAAAGACAAAGTGGAAACTGTCGAGTAAAAGCAGAATGGCGATTACCAGTGAGGGATTTTTGAGCAGCGGGAATGCGGTTGAAGCGGGATTTTGTTGTAACATTGCGGGCAAAGTGTAACGGCTGGCGGAATGACCGTCAACCAACAATGTTACGAGCGGCTGGTGGTTAGTGGCTGGTTTTTTACACCCACAACTAGCCACCAGTCACTAACCACGAAGGAATTAACCATGATAAATTGGCAACCAGACATGCTAAAAGACCAAACGGCCGTTATCACCGGCGTCAGCCGCAAAATTGGCATTGGCGCGGCAATTGCCCGTGCCCTGGCTGAGGTGGGCTGCAATATTTTCACCACCTATTTTCGGCCGTACGACGCCACCATGCCCTGGGGCAGCCAGGCCGATGAAGCCAGCCAGCTCATTGCCGAACTGCGGCAAATGGGGGTAGAGGCCGCAGGGATGGAGCTGGATTTAAGCCAGCCCACGGCCCCAGCGGCGCTGTTTGCCGTGGTGCAAGAGCGTTTTGGCCAGGCCAACATCCTGGTCAACAACGCCGCCTACTCCACCGGCGAAGACATTTACAAACTGAATGCTGAATCGCTGGACAATCATTATGCGGTGAATGTGCGCGGCATGGCCTTGCTCTGCCGGGCGTTTGTGCAGCAGTTTGCGCGGGAGGAGTGGGTGGGGAACGGCCGTATCATCAACATCAGCTCGGGGCAAAGTTTTAGCCCGATGCCCGGCGAACTGGCCTACATCGCCAGCAAGGGTGCCGTCGAGGCGCTCAACCTCAGCCTCAGCGCCGAGCTGTCCCGCCGGGGCATCACCGTCAACGCCATCGACCCCGGCATCACCGACACCGGCTGGATTCCCGACGATCTGCGGCAAATTTTTGTGGCCCAGGCCCCGATGGGGCGCATCGGCATGCCCGAGGACGCCGCCCGGCTGGTGCGCTTCCTGGCCTCACCAGAAGCGGGCTGGATTACCGGTCAGCTTATTCGCTCGCGGGGCGGTTTATAAGGGTGGTTTACCTGTCCTTTTGTCCAGGTGCGGCTCCTTGACGAATGATCAATGGCACGGCCGTTGCTTCATGCGATAATCATGCTGAAACCCCCGAAAATCTAACCACCAAACTGGAGGCAAAATGCGTTACAAATTATTGGGCAAAAGTGGTTTGCGCGTATCGGAATTGGCGCTGGGCACCATGACCTTTGGCGAAGATTGGGGCTGGGGCGCGTCGCGGGAGGTCAGCCAGCAAATTTTTGAGACCTACGCCAACGCGGGCGGCAACTTTGTCGACACGGCCAACAATTACACCAACGGCACCAGCGAAAAGTTTGTCGGCGAGTTTGTGCACAGCGACCGGCACCACTTTGTGCTGGCCACCAAATTTACGTTGTCGGAACGGCCGTCTGACCCCAACTTCGGCGGCAACCAGCGCAAAAACATGATGCGCTCCGTCGAAGGCAGCCTCAAGCGGCTCAACACGGAGTTTATTGACCTGCTTTGGCTGCACGCCTGGGATGGCCTGACCCCGGTGGACGAAGTGCTGCGCGGCCTGGATGACCTGGTGCGCAGCGGCAAGGTCAACTACATCGGCATTTCCGATTCGCCCGCCTGGGTTGTGTCGCAGGCCAACGCCGTGGCCGACCTGCGCGGCTGGTCCAGCTTTGTGGCCTTGCAGCTGCCCTACAGCCTGTCTGGGCGCGACCCGGAGCGGGATTTGCTGCCCATGGCCCAGGCCCACCAGATGAGCGTAACCGCCTGGGGCATCCTGGGCGGCGGCGCGCTAACCGGCAAGTACAACAAAGCCAGCGATGATCCCAAGCGGTACAGCGATGCGGGTGAGAAGCAAAAGCAGCTGGCGGAATTGGTGATGGCAGTGGCGGAAAGGAACGGCCGTTCCCCAGCCCAGGTAGCCATCAACTGGGTGCGCCAGCAGCAGGCCAAAAGTTCGCTTATTCCCATCCTCGGCGCGCGCACCGTGGCCCAAATTCAGGACAACATGGCTTGCCTGGAATGGCAGCTCTCGGATGAAGAGCTGACCCAGCTCAGCGACGCCAGCCCCATCACCCTCGGCTTTCCCCACGAATTCCTGGCCCGCGACGAGGTGCGCCGGCTCATTTTTGGGGATACCTTTGGCGAAATTGATAATCATCGAGTGTAGTTAGTGGCTGGTGGCTAGCGGCTAGTAAGCGGAGCTAGCCACTAGCCACAAACAACTAACCACAAGCTACTGGAGAAAATTATGGACCAGGAAACTCTGACTCAGGAACAAATTCGCAGCTTTGTTTTGCCCGCGCACGGCAATTTGGAGGTCGTGAAGCAGTTGCTGGCCGAAGATCCGCGCTTGCTCAACGAAAAATACGTGGAGTTCGACGAAACCGCCCTGGAAGCGGCCTCACACGTCGGCAGCCGCCCCATTGTGGACTTTTTGCTGGCCCAGGGCGCGCCGATGAACATCTATACGGCAGCC
>CAUJGI010000202.1 GCA_963169155.1 Chloroflexota bacterium | reverse complement strand
TGGCCGTCTCATTGATTTGGTCAAGCGGCATGGCCAGATTGATCGCGCCCTGGAGCATTACCTGGCCATGGGCGATTCCTATTACCAGCTGGCGCAGGTAGACAAAGCCCGCGACACGTATCAGGAAGCGCTCAAGCTGGCGCCACGTGGCACCATCGAACGTAAGTGGAAAGCCCAGTTCCTGCGCCTGGCGGCCGAAATTGACATGCAGCGCTTTGACTGGCGGCGCGCCCTGGCCGCTTACAAAGATCTGCGCACCCTGGACCCCAACGACGAACGCACAGCCATCACCCTGGTTGACCTGTACTACAAAGTAGGGCAGCCGGTGAATGCGGTGGGCGAACTGGACAACTACCTGAAGCAGCTGGTTCGCGGTGGTCGTGGGGCCAAAGTGGTGGGCATTTTAGAAGATATGGTGCGCCAACGGCCGTCTGACAAAAACCTGGTAGACCGGCTGTCTCGTCTTTACCTGCAACAAAAACGACGCACCGAGGCGATTGAACTGCTAGATAAGCTGGGTGAAGCGCAGCTTGAGGCCAACGAACTGGCCGCCGCCTATGCCACGATAGAAAAAATTCTAGCTTTGAATCCTCCAAATGCAGCCAGCTATCGCCAATTGTTAGCCCAACTACGGCCGTAAGCCGTAGCGTCATGCCAATCTATGAACGTTTTTTCCTGGGAGAGTTTTATTAGTGCGCTGAACCGCTCCCCGACTTTATGGATCAGTGCCATTGATATTTTGCTGGTAACGGCCGTTATCTACAGCGCTTTTTTGCTGATTCGCGGCACCCGTGCCGTGCAGGTGCTGCGTGGTTTTGTCGGCCTGGCGCTCATCGTATTGCTGCTCTCCTCTATTCCTGGCCTTACCGCCTTTCGCCAGCTGGTCAGCTGGATTTTGCCCACCCTGCTGCTTTCCATCCCCATCATTTTTCAACCGGAGCTGCGCCGCGCCCTGGAGCAGCTTGGCCGGACGGGCAGCTATCTTCGCTTTTTGCGCAAAAATGAAGTGAGTCCAGTGGTTGTGGCCGTGAAGGACGCCAGCATTCGCCTTTCCCAGCGGCGACACGGGGCGTTGATTGTGTTTGAGCGCGACACCGGTTTGCAGGAATACATCGACACGGGCATTTTGCTCGATGCCGAAGTTACGCCCGACCTGCTGCTAACCATCTTCAACAAAAACACGGAGCTGCACGACGGCGCGGTGATCATGCGTAATGACCGGCTGGCGGCGGCGGCCTGCGTGATGCCGCTTTCTACCAGCAGCCTGTCTGACAGGCAAATGGGGCTGCGCCACCGGGCCGCGCTGGGCATTAGCGAGGTGAGTGACGCGGTGGCGGTGGTTGTGTCTGAGGAAACCGGACAGGTGTCAATTGCCCACAACGGCCGTGTCATTCGCCGCCAGGACCCTTCCCGCCTGGATGATATTTTGCAAGCCTTCTTGTACAACCGGCAGAGCAGTAAGGGGCCAGAGGCATGATGCGGTTAACCCGATCCCTCCTGGCAAATCTGGCCACCCTCATCCTGTGCTTCATCCTGGCCGTAGTCATTTGGGTCAACGCCATGCAAGTGGAAGACCCCAATCTCAAGCGCGCGCTGCAAATTCCGGCCACCTTCATTGGCCTGCCGGAGGATACTACCCGCCTCAGCCCTACGGAAGACAATCCGTCTGTGCTGATCAGCTATGAAGGCCCCACCTCTGTGGTGTCTGAGCTTTCACCCGACGATTTCAGCGCCATCATCGACCTCAGCGAGGTGCCGTTGGGCAGCGAAGTCAGCGTGGCCGTTGTGGTTCAGACCACAAATACCCAGGTTACCCTGGACGATCCCATCCCCAACGCTGTCTCGGTGCGCCTGGAAAAATTGGTGACCCGGCAAATTGACGTGGAGTTGGAAATTCGGGGCGACGTGGCGCGCGGACACACCATGGGTGAACCGCTCATCGATCCGCTGACTATTAGCGTAACCGGCACCGAATCGGAAGTCGACCGTCTGGACTTCGCCCAGGTGACTGTATTTTTGAACGATGACACACAAACCCGCATCGAATCGCCTCAGCCGCTTTTTTACAACCGCCAGGGGCGTGTGGCCAGCGTGAGCGGCTTGCAGCTGAGTGCGGACCAGGTGCAGGTGACTATTCCTGTCAATGAGTCGGCCGATTTTGCCAACAAGGTGATCACCGCCGATGTCATTGGCCAGCCATCGCCGGGTTACCGCGTGCTGGGGGTCACCATCGAGCCATCCAGCGTACTGGTGACCGGTCGCCCCACGCAGCTGGCGCTGCCTTTCCGCGTGCAGACCGAGCCGATTGACATAACAGGGCTAACTGCGACGTTTGAAACCCAGGTGTCGCTGGTGCTGCCAGAGGGCATCTCTCTGGACAGCGTGGATGAAATCACGGTAACGGTCCAAATAGAACCCTTTTCCAGCACAAAGATATATAATCAGCCGATCGAGCTTTTGGGTGTCAATGAAAACCTGGAGGTGACTGTCGATCCAGACACGGTGCGGGTAGTTTTGTTTGGGCCATCGCCCGTGCTGGATACGTTAACAGAGCAAGAAGTGCGGGTTTCATTGGACCTGTTTGGGCTGGAACCGGGCGAATATTCATTGGAACCCGATGTAGACGTACCGGATCGCGGCCTGGAACTGCGCTCGATTCAGCCCTCGGTCATCGACGTGATCATCACCGAGCCGATGACACCGACAGAAGATTTATCTAACATTGAATCTTTGAATTTGGACATGCAGCAGCCCTTAAAAGCGGATCGTGCCGGAAGTACGGCCGTTCTCGCGTCACTCTTGCCCATAAACTTCGCCTGGCTGCCCAAACCCAGACCGTTTTAGCAGATAGCTTATGAAAGTAAAACCATTGGTCGCGTTGGTCGGAAGACCTAACGTTGGCAAATCAACCCTTTTTAATCGCATTGTTGGCCGCCGCGTGGCGGTGGTCTCCGAGACCGCGGGCACCACGCGGGACCGGCTCTACGCCGATGGCGAGTGGGGCGGCGTCGCCTTTTCACTGGTGGACACTGGCGGCATTGAAGTAACCACCGGCTGGCACACCGAACCGCTGTCGGAAGATTCGGCGCAGTTTTTGCCTTACATTCGCCAGCAGGCAGCCATCGCCATTCGCGACGCCGAGGTGGTGATCCTGGTAGTCGATGGCCAGGTGGGTATCACCGCCGCAGACCGGGAGGTGGGGGACATTTTGCGCCAGTCGAACAAGCCGGTGTTTGTGGCGGCCAACAAGCTGGAATCGGCCAAACTAACAGACCAGGTCTACGAATTTTACGAGCTGGCCTTAGGTGAGGTGTTCCCCATTTCGGCGCTGCATGGTTATGGCACGGGGGATTTGTTGGATGCGGTGGTAGCGGCCGTTCCCCCCTCCCCGCCAGAAGATGACGCCGAAGACACCTCAATCAAAATTGCCATGCTGGGGCGGCCCAACGTGGGCAAATCGACCCTGGTAAACAAGCTAATTGGCGAAGAGCGGGTCATCGTCAGCCCCATTGCCGGGACAACGCGCGACGCCATCGACACCCAAATCAAGTGGCACGGCCAGGATTTCACCCTCATCGACACCGCCGGTATCCGGCGACGCGGCAAAATTGACCCCGGGATCGAGAAGTACAGCGTGCTGCGCGCCATGAAAGCGCTCAAGCGGGCCGACGTGGTGCTGATGCTCATCGACGCCGAGGCGGGTATCATGGCCCAGGATGCCCATGTGGCGGGCATGATTACCGACGAAACCGCCGGAGCCATCGTGCTGGTGAACAAGTGGGACGCCGTCGAAAAAGACAGCTACACCATGAAGGAATTTGAAGACAAGGTCCGCCAGGATCTGAACTTTTTGCCCTTCGTGCCGGTGCTGTTCATCTCCGCCATGACGGGGCAGCGGGTGAGCCGGATTCTGCCCCATGTGGTAGATGTGAATGAAGCGCGCTACCAGCGCATAGGCACCAGCGAGCTGAACAAATTCATGCGCGAAGCCATCACCCAGCACCCACCGCCAGGCAAGGGCGGCAAGCGGGTCAAGTTTTTCTACGCCACGCAGGCCAGCGTGGCCCCGCCCACCTTCGTCTTTTTTGTCAACAGTCCCGATTATCTGAATTTTGGCTACAAGCGGTTTCTGGAAAATCGACTGCGTGAGCAGTGGCCGTTTACCGGCGTGCCAATCCGGCTCTTTTTCCGCGCTCGCAGCGAGGATCGTTTTGGAAAGTAACAGCTTATGAGCATCTACTACGTTCAAACGATGCCCGGTGTGGAAGAAATCGCCTGGCTGGAAATTCGCGACAAGCTGCCAGGGGCCAAATTTGGCGAGACGGTTTTTGCCAAGGAACAAAATGGGCTGCTAATTTTTAGCTACGAAGGCGATCCAGAGGATCTCTTCCAGCTGCGGACGGTGGAGGATGTGTTTGCCCTGGCCGTGTCGCTGGATAAGGTGCCACGCACGCGGCAGGTGCTGCCGCAGCTCACGGAGCAGGTGAGCAGTACGGCCGAATTCCAGCAGGCGATCGATATTGGCATGGCGCTGCGCAATGAATCGGGACGGCCGTCTTACCGGGTCATCAGCCGCCTGTACGGCAGCCACGAAATATTCCGCAAGCAGCTGGGCGAAGCGGTGGAGCGCGGCATGAAGGTGCGCTACCCGCGCTGGCGCCTGGTGGACGATCATGCTCAGCTGGAGCTGTGGGTCAATTTGCTTGGCTCGCGCCTGGTCTGCGGCGTGCGCCTGACAGACCGCACAATGCGCCATCGCTTTAACAAGCCAGTGAAACTGAAGGCGGCGCTACGGCCGTCGGTCGCCGCCGCCATGATTCACCTCACCCTACCCACCGCCGACGACATCTTCCTGGACCCGATGTGCGGCAGCGGCACCCTGGTGATGGAGCGGCGCTACGCCGGGGCCTACGGCCGAATGCTGGCCGGGG
>CAUJGI010000201.1 GCA_963169155.1 Chloroflexota bacterium | reverse complement strand
AGGTACGCGAGGGCGTGATTTCTTACGGGCTATCGTCTTATGGGTACGACATTCGGGTGACCCACGAGTTTAAGATTTTTACCAATGTGCATTCGGCCGTTGTTGATCCCAAGCACTTTGATCCCAAATCTTTTGTGGATTTTACTGGTGACATTTGTGTGATCCCGCCCAATTCATTTGTGCTGGCGCAGACGGTTGAGTATTTTCGCATTCCGCGGGACGTGCTGACGGTTTGTCTGGGTAAATCCACCTATGCCCGCTGCGGCCTTATTGTGAACGTCACCCCCTTTGAACCAGAGTGGGAGGGGTATGTGACGCTAGAAATCTCCAACACCACGCCGCTGCCCGCCCGCGTCTACGCCCACGAGGGCATTGCGCAGGTGTTGTTCTTTCAATCGGATGAAATCTGCGAGACTTCTTACGCGGATCGCAAGGGGAAATATCAGAAGCAGCAAAGCATTGTGCTGCCGCGCATTTAGTAGCGGTTGCGTGTTAGACAACAGCCGCTATAATTTGGTTCTTCTCTGATTCGTGAGGGCGCTTAGCTCAGTTGGTTAGAGCACTTCGTTTACACCGAAGGGGTCGGGGGTTCGAGTCCCTCAGCGCCCATTTCCCCCCTTGTTATCCCTTTGTCTTTTGCTATAATCGCGATTGTGATAAAAAGCACAGTTGTCCTTTTTGCAGTTCAGTTAAAATTGGTCACTGCGTATGAATTTCGCTGAATAATCAAGTTCACAAGCATATTTATTACAGGAGAATAGCCTCATGGCAAATGCAGCCGTAAGTGCCGAAGCGAAAAGCGGCGGCATCTCAAGACGTGAATTTCTTTACTATATTTGGGGAGCATCAATTGCCCTGTATGCTGCTCAATTTTCCGGTTTGTTAATTTGGTTTTTGCTGCCCCGTTTTCGTGAGGGCGAATTTGGCGGTTTATTTGTTATTTCTGTGAGTGAACTGCCCGCGGTGAATGCGCAACCGACCAATGTGCCTGCTGGTCGTTTCTGGCTGGTGAATTTAGATACCACCCAACCCAACGACTTGATGAAGAAAGCCGAGGATGAGACAGAAGAGATTGTTGGGGTGGCGGCTATTTACAAGGTCTGCACACATTTGGGCTGTATATACACCTGGACTGAAGCGAACAATCGGTTTGAGTGTCCGTGCCACGGCTCAAAGTACCGGCTAGACGGCCGTCGTATCGAATCGCCTGCCCCCCGGGCGCTGGATCGCTTCCGTATGCAGTTTTTGGACGCCGACAAAAACCCGATTCCGGGTACAGAGTCTGAACTGGTCAATGATTTTTATGCGCCGGTCCTCTTGCCCGAAAATGCAGCTTTCATCAGCATAGACACCGGTGACCGCAAAATGGGTCTGTCTGAGCCATTGCTGTGCAGTTTTTCGAACGAATGCCCATAAAAAAAGAGGAATAAGGAGTTAGAGTATGGCTACCTTTTTTGAACAAGTTAGCGAAATGGGGGTCAAGCAAGCCGTCATCACCAAAGCTGATGAGGTGGTCGAACGGCTTACCGCTGGTATGAACATCAGCGATATTCGCAGTGCCCTCCGCGGGGACGAACCTCGTCGCCCCAATCCTCGTTTACGCCCTCATGCCGATAGCTTCTGGTTCCATATTCGGCCCAGCTTTTATCACACTGAGGTCACTCACATTTACCCCACCTTCCGTTTAGGTTGGCTCTCCACTTTTATGTTTGTCTGGGAAACCATCACCGGCATTATTTTGATGGTGTTCTATACCCCCAGCCCGCTGGTGGCTTACGACAATATGTGGAACATCCTGGGCAACGTGCCGTTGGGGCAATTGATGCGTAATATGCATCGTTTGGGCGCTGAAGTGATGGTTTTGGTCGTGGCCTTGCATATGCTCAGAACATTTATAACCGGCAGCTATAAAAAGCCGCGTCAGTTTACGTGGGCAACGGGTGTTATTTTGCTCACCTTTACCGCCCTATTGAGTTTTTCCGGCTATTTGCTGCCTTGGGATCAGCTTGCTTACTGGGCTCTGACCGTTTTCCTCTCTGGCGCTGAAGCGGCCCCTGCTCCGCCCGAATTAAACGCCAACGTGCTCCTGATTTTGCAGGGTGCGCCTTCTTTGGGTGCTGGGGGGTTGCTGCGTTGGTATTTGTTCCATGTTTTGCTGCTGCCGCTGCTCACCGCCATCTTCTTCTTTGTACATTACTACAAGGTGGTGCTGTACGGTATTTCCTTGCCGCCCGGTCGTGAAGAGATTGGCGAAGATACCGCTAAGCGCGTCCCCAAAGACGAACGGACTTACTTCACGCCCGACATTTTGACCAGTGAATTGCTGTGGACCGCGCTGATCACGCTTTTCCTGACAGCGGGTTCACTTTGGTTCTGGGATGCGCCGCTGGAGCACCATGCTGACCCCATTGTGACGCCGCTGCATGTGGTTGCGCCGTGGTATCTTGCCTGGTCACAGGGCTGGCTGAAACTCGCCGACAAAACAATCGTTATCGGCTTCATTCCGCTGCTGATCGTGATGTTTGTCGTGATGCCCTATGTGGAAGTGGGTAAAAGCCGCCGTTATGCTGATCGCCGTGTCGGTTTGACAGTTGCCTGCCTCTTTTTCACTGCGATGCTCGTTTCTAACTGGATGGGCTCGCCAGAGTTCCGTGTACAAAGTTCCCCTGAACTGGAAGTGGCTCAGGAAGTCATGCCGCAGGAAGGGGCCAACGTTTTGTTAGGCGTGCCGTATGAATATCTGCAAACAGGCATTTATTTGCCTGGGGAAGAAATTTCCGACAATCCTTACTTGACCCGTGCTCTGGAGGAGTTTGAAGCGGCTATGCAGAACCACAGCTGTGTTTTGAATGGCAACCCAGACATGCCACGTGAGGGGATTTGGGATGATTGTCGTGAGTTGGAAGGCGGCCGTTTCGGCAATGACTTTGGTGATAACGCCATGCCCGACCCATTTGCCGCTTTGCGGATTACCCAGGAACAGGCCAATATGGTTCGGTTGACGCTCATGTTTGAAGTGCTGGACCCCAATAATCCCGGTGAATACCTGGTTCAATCTGGTGATTCCATTTATGCCTTCCGTCATGAGGGTTCCTTCTATGAAGAGGAATGTCGCTTCTTGAACAAAGATTGCTAGACATCGTAAAACGGCCTGTTTCTGGACCTAAAGTCTAAGAGACAGACCAGATTTTACGTCATCTGGCAGAGAAGCTTTTAGTTTAGATAGGCGAATTCCGAGAAATAATCAGGTAAATATTCAATACTTTTCGGAATTCGCTTGAGGCATTTTCGGATTGAAGGCTTATTTTTAATTCCGAAAATGCCATAGAGCAATTTGAGGATACACTTATGCAAGTAAAAGTTGTGATTGGAACGATCGCATTTATGCTGACCATGATTATCTTGGGCTATGCCGCCTTGCGTGAGCCTGAACGACTGGAGCATTTTACGGCCGCTCGGGAAGGGCGTATGGTTGAGACTGGGGCCAAGTTATACTTTGATAACTGTGCCACCTGTCATGGGGTAGATGGAACGGCGCAGGAGTGCTACGATTCGTTAGGAAACCCTATTGACTGTCAGGGTTTGCCCTTAAACAACTATTTTCTGGTTTGTGGCGATACCCCAGCCCGCCTGGAACAGACTCTATTCGAAGGAACCAAGGAGCAGTTCATTGAGCGAACCGTTTCTGCGGGCCGGTCTGGTACGGCGATGATTCCCTGGTCGGAGCGTTATGGTGGCCCCATGCGCGATGATCAGGTGAAAAATGTGGCGGCATTTGTTTTGAATTTTGCCAATGAAGAGTTGTGTGCCGCCGAGCCCATTAGCTTTAACTGGCCGGATTCTGTAGACGACTTCTTTGTCATGGAAACAGAAGATTTTGTGGCTGCTGCTGGTGATCCAGAAAATGGTGCGGCTGTGTATACCAGCTTTGCTTGCAACAGCTGTCACGGCAACGTTGATGAAGCTGGCTCCAACCAAATTGGTCCCTGGCTAGGTGATATTGAGGAAGTGGGCGCTACCCGCGTGGAAGGGGAGACCGCGGTGCAATATGTGTACAATTCGATTTTGCACCCGAATGATCATATTGCCCCTGACTGTGCGACTGGTCCTTGCATTGGCCCGCCCAGCGCCATGGTTCAGGACCTGGCTTTCCGCATGTCAAACTATCCTCAATATATGGTTGACCTTCTGGCTTACTTGATAGGCGAATAGTTCGTCGTAAGGCCATAGAGTTTTAAGCTGCGGGCAGCGCTTCTTGTTTGAGAGGCGCTGCCCGTTTTTGTTTCCTTTTTTGTGGTGTGTCGAGTTTACCTGGGATCGGTTTTACGGTTGGGCTGCCTGGCCCGAATTAGGGTTAATCATCAGCGACGAAACATCTACCACTTCAAAGTCTGCCCCGGTGATGTCATCCATTTCGTGCAGCATGTCGTTGTTCCAGCGCTCGTCCGGCACGCCGGAGATGTACCAGGCGGAGCCGTTGTCGGCCAGGATGAGGCCGTAGGTTTTGAAAGCTTGCAGGATGACCTGGATTTCCGGTGGATAAGTGGAAATATTGAAGTCGGCGCGCAGGCGGAGGCGCAGGCCCATGGGTGGATAGTTGCCCCCGGTGAGGTTGGAGGCATCGTGGCGGGCGGGCCAGATGTGGCTGGCTTGGGTTTGGGGGGCGGTGAAGCGAATGGCGTGGCGGATTTCGCCAGAGGCAACTTCGTCGTAGCGCACCAGGCCGGGCAAAATGGGTAGTCCAGCAGCATCGGCCGAGGTCCAGCCATCGGGGCGTAAGTCGTAAGCATTTAGGTCGTAGACGGCACCGTTGGCGGCTTCCCAGCTGCCGTTGCCCTGCGGGAAGGCATTGTACATCTCATACAGCGTACAGCTGCCGCGATCCAGCACAATGACATGGCGGTCGCCGTCACCGTCGGGGCCGCCTTCGATGGGAGCATTGGATGGGATGGGGTAGGGGCCATCGTCGCTTTCATCTGGCCACCAGACGAAGGTGATGGGGACGAGCGGTTGACTGCCGGGCACGTCGATATAGGGAATGCCAATGGGGCTGGTGGAGCCGAGCGGCCAGACGCCAGAGCCAAAATCGGCGTGCAGGCCCTGGCTGGCGCCGATGGTGTTGATGTAGTTGGCGGAGTTGGCATGGACCGGCAGATCGTCGATGGGGGTATTCCAGATGTGGTCGTCGGGGAAGATGTCACACCCGGCGATTTGGGGC
>CAUJGI010000200.1 GCA_963169155.1 Chloroflexota bacterium | reverse complement strand
AAGTTGTACAGGTGCAAATCAGTCACGGACTGCTGGTTGGGCGTGGCTTCCCAAAAGTAGCTGCCGTAAGCCAGCCAGCCGTCGTGGTAGTCAAAGTAGATTTCCACAGGGATGGGCAGCGCCTGGCGGGCCATTTCACCCTCATCGAGCATTAGCACCGGTTCACCGAAGTTACCAGAAGCATACGGTAGCCAGACAAGTTCGGGCACAGCGGCTGATTGTGGCGCGGCCGTTTCCGTCGGTGCCGAGGTAGCTGTGGGCAGGGTCACTGGCGGGCGGGTTGGCCGCGATTGCGGCGTTGGCGGAATGGTGGTGGGTTGGCGAGTGCTGGTTGGTTGGGCGGGTACAGCCGTGTTCGTTGGCAGCAGTTCTGGCGCAGCCAGGGTTTCGCTACGAGAAGTGGTAGGGGGAACGGCCGTGGCCGGGGACGATGTTTCGCCGCCGCAGGCCGCCAACAACAAAACCAACAATAACCAGCACAATTTGTTCATATCAACCTCCTGGGGCTGAAGTCCCAGGCTAAAAATGCGATGAAGCCCAGGCTAAAACAATAAATTCAGGAATGGGTCTTTGTCCAATGGGCCAAAATAGGGTTCGAGATCGGTGGTGGCCAGGGCTTCTTCGATAGTTTCCCGATCGTAGCGCAGGCCGGTGAGCTGTTTTTCCAGCGCGGCCACATCGTGCTGGCCGCTGAAATCACCGTAAATTTTGATGGCCTGAATGCGCCCTTTTTCCACCGCAATGCGGGCGTCCAGCTTGCCCACCGGCAGTTTTTCGCTTTTTTGGATGTTGAAGGCGGGGGAACGGCCGTAATTCCACGCCCACGTCAGGTACCGCTGCGTCGCAATTTCCCGAATCTGCTCCCAGTCCGTGTCCGTTAGGGTGTAAACCGGGACAGACTCACTGCCAAAGATGCCGCGCAGCAGAGCATCGCGCAAAGCAGCAATATCCATCTCCTTAGGCAAATATTCCTGCACGTTGGTCACAAATGAGCGCACCGACTGCACCGCCTTGGACTCGATTTTCACCTGGCGTGGATTAATGGCCCGCAGCATATTTTCCAGGTTGGTGTTGAACAAAATGGTGCCGTGGCTAAACATACGGCCGTGTGAAGCATACTGCGCATTCCCCGAAATCTTCTTGCCATCCACAAAAATGTCGCTTTTCCCTTGAAGCACGGCATTGACGCCCAACCCTTGCAAAACGTCCACCACCGGCCGGGTAAACTTGCCAAAATTGTGCAAATCCTCCTTGCCCTGCGTGATAAAACTAAAGTTCAAATTGCCCAGGTCGTGGTAAACTGCACCGCCACCCGACAGGCGGCGCACCACATGAATCTGATTCTCGCGCACAAAATCCGGGTCAATTTCTTCAATGGTGTTCTGGTTCCGCCCAATAATCACCGATGGGGCATTGATGTAAAACAACAGCAGTGGTTCCGACACCTGGACGTTGCGCAGCAAATGCTCCTCAATCGCCAGGTTTATCCTGGGATCAGTGGTTTCGTTGTTGTCCACAAATAACATCTGTTTCTGCCCCTCTGCTTTTGTTTTTGGATTACCGCGCTCATTTTAACCAGTCCAGCGTAATTCTGCTATTTTACCCGCTGCCAGACTGGGAAACGATCTCGTGTGTGTCAGCCAATTTACCCCGGTTGTCTGGTTTGTTAACAGGTTGGGATGTATTCCCTATTGTTGGAATGGGGGTGATTTTTGTACTCTTCATGCTTGATCGGTACAAGAATTATCCTTTCAACTAACCAAGCGAGGTGCCATCGCCTCGTCCTAAATACGAGTAGTATTGTTAATGGCTAAATTATTAATTATTGACGACGATCCTTTCATCACCGAATCCTTAAAAATTGGTTTGGGCGATCATGGTCACCAGGTATATGCGGGGCACAACGGCCGTGAGGGAGTCGATCTGGTTCACGAGTTAACGCCCGACCTTGTGATTATCGACATGACCATGCCTATCATGGATGGGCTGGAAGCAACCGAGCACATCCGCCGCAGCTCAAATGTGCCCATCATCATGCTCACGGCCGAAACGGACGAAGAAGACGTGGTGGCCGCTCTGGAAACCGGGGTGGATGAGTACCTGAGCAAACCATTCCGCATGAATGAACTGGCCGCGCGAATCCACGCCTTAATTCGCCGCCACCATTGGAACGCGGAAAAAATTGAGCAAGAAATTGCCCAGTTGAAGCAGAGCCTGATGGCCACGATGACCCATGAACTGCGCACCCCCATTGCTTCCATCCAAAGCGCGCTAGAGGTTGTTTTTGCCTCGGCTTCTGAGGATAAAATTGAGTGCCAGCTGCGGTTTTTGGAGCAGGTGCAGCACAACACCCATGTCCTCAACCGTCTGGTAGAGGATTTGCTCATTCTGGCCAAGATTGATGAGGGGTTGGAGATTTTGCGACGGCCGTTTTCCCTCCATACTGAAATCGAACGCGCCATCCGTAAGGAAAGCAAAGAAATTGGCGAACGCAACCTGACTGTTTATAACGAAATTGAAGAGCCTCTGGAAATCAATGGCGACACCAACAAGCTGCGCCACCTCTTTTACCACCTGCTAGACAACGCCATTAAATTCAGCCAGCGCAACCAAAGCATTTACATTTGGGCCCAGACGGGTGAAGCTGGCGAGCTGCAGCTGGTTTTTGCCGATCAGGGCATTGGCATTGCTGCCGAAGACCAGGAAAAGATTTTCGACCGGTTTTTCCAGCTGGATGCCAGCGACAGCCGCAACTATGGTGGTTTAGGAATCGGCTTAACGATTGCCCAGGCCATTGCCGAAGCGCACGGCGGCCAGATCACCGTGCGCAGCGCGCCCAACGCGGGCAGTCACTTCATCCTCACCCTACCCGCGGCCGAGGCGGATTGGCACGTTTAGCTGATTCTGAATCACACAACCTGCTAAAATCAAAAAAACGCAGATGAAATCGATTTCATCTGCGTTTTTTGTCGCTTAATTCCCCGCTTTGTTCTGGCTGTTTAGGGCTCAGGGGTTTCGTTGGGAACGGCCGTTGGCGTTATTTCCGGTTCTGGGGTGGCTTCGGCCGTAGGCGAAAGTTGTGGCGTCGGCGACGCCTCTGGCGTGGGGGTTGGCGTTTTGTACGGCTCCGTCACCAGTTCCACGACCGTTAACTGCCCCTCGATTACCTGCACTGGCTGGCGATATTCTACGCCTTGCACCTTCGCATACAGCGTGTATGCCCCAGGCCGCACGTCGGCAAAGACAAAATTTTCCGCCAGCAGCTCATCCGGGTTGATGAGGTTTTGCGGATCGCCCTGATAGCTGAACGTATTCACGAACTCCGAATCGCTCCCGTCAGGGCCGATGAGCGTGACGACCACACCCTGCCACGGCCGTCCTTGCGGGTCCACCAGGCGGCCAGCCACCACGCCGCGTGTCGGACCGGGATCAATCCACAGCATCGGGTTGCGCGTTGAGCCAAATTCATTGCTGCCCACGCGTACCTCGAAATGTAGATGCGGCACCGTCGCCGCGCCGCCAATGCCCACTTCAGCCACCGGGTCGCCCTGCGACACGTGCTGCCCAACCTCGACGCTCAGCCCCAAGACGTGGCCGTACAGCGCGTAGATGGGCTGGCCCTGCCACGTCTGGTCCAGCTCCAGCACTACCAGATGCCCATACCAATCACAGCGCCAGCCGTACAGCGCCGACTCGTCGGCCTGGGCCACCACCACGGTGCCATCGGCCACGGCCAGGACGGGCAGCCCCAGCTCTCCGGCGATGTCGATGCCGTTGTGGATGAGGTAACGGCCGTCGCCATCCGAGCCATACGGGAAGGTTTTGTTGATGATGGTGCGCCCGCCGCCGGGCACAGGCTTGATGAAGTCAAAGTGGGCCAAAGGCTCGCCCACTGGCTGCGGCCAGGGATCGGCCGCCAGGAAGTTGCGGGTGTAGGCGGGCCGCACCGGCGCTTCTACCGGGCATTGGCGGTTGACGGGAACGGCCGTTGGCGTCGTCGTCGCGGTGGGGGTGGCGGTTGGTGTTTCGGTCTGCGTTGGCTGCGGCGTCAGGGTTGGCGGCATCGTGGCCGTGGCGGAAGGTGTCCAGGTGGCGGAAGGTGAGGGAATAGGCGTGGCGCTGGCGGCCAGCGTGGGCAGCGGCTCGGTGGCGATGGCCGCCACGGCCACCGGTTGGGCCGCGTTGGCGACCGATCCAGCATCGGCCGTTTGTTGGCAGCCGCTCCCCCAAATAATCAGCCAAAGGCTGAAGGCAAGATAAACAATCGTGGTGCGCTTCATACTGCTCCCATGTGTTGGTGATGAGGTATTGTCGCTGAGGGGGAAACGGCCGTCAAATGAGATTGTTCTCAAGTTACGGCAGTTGACGCCTTAGTGCCGCCAACCAAACTTCGCTATCCTGTTTCGCGTTCAGAAAGAATATTATCAAACGAAATATACCTTTCAGAAGTAGAGCTAATCCGCAAACTACTTTTAAGAGAGTTCTATGCAAAAGAGCTTACTCAAGTAAAATCTGAAAACGACTGTAGTAGCGCAGCATAGTACATTTTTAGGTAGACCCTTCGGGCAGAGAAACATCAGGACTAGAAATACTTGATTGAGATCGTCACAGGAGTGGGATTGCGTCCAAGGTTGATTCGACTAGGATGCGTTGATTGAACGCTGAATTTCGAACCACCTGGGTTGGCACACATTCTGAGCAGACTGAGGTTTGACCATGCCTATGGCTGCAGAAGCATTGATTTCTCAGGTGTTGGAATCTTACTTTCATAGGAGACTTCATGAGTGGGCGCACCACCACGAATGAAAATCAGCAGATTTCGCAGATTTACCAGATTTTAATCCGCGTTCATCAGCGTTAATCCGCGTCCTATTTTCAAGGGAGAAAATTGTGAACGCAATAGACCAAATTAATTCGTACATAGAAGCTCAGCCTGATCCCAAACGCAGTGAAATGAGGACTTTGCATGATTTGATCATGAGTCAGTTCTCAGACTGCATCTTGTCCTATCTTGACGGAAAGGACGATCAAGGCAAGGTAGTCACAAATCCGAACATCGGTTACGGGCAGCAAAAGCTGTACTACGCGGACGGAAGCTCAAGAGATTTCTACCAAATCGGCATGAGTGCAAACTCAAGCGGCATTTCGATCTTCATAATGGGTTTGAAGGATAGAAAT
>CAUJGI010000199.1 GCA_963169155.1 Chloroflexota bacterium | reverse complement strand
GAACTGGAAAAAATGCGGGAAGACCTCACCGCCATGCTGTTCCACGACCTGCAAAGTCCGCTGGGTAATGTCATCTCCAGCCTGGAACTGCTGGCCTATGAAATCCCGCCGGAATCGGCCAACTCGCCGCTGTATGCCATGCTAGACATCGCCCGGCGCAGCAGCCGCCGCCTGGAAACGTTGATTCGCTCCTTGTTAGACATCAATCGCCTGGAAGCCGGGCAGCCCATCACCGAACAAACCCGCGTGGATTTGAACTTGCTTTTGCAAGAAGTGTACGAGATTGAGCAGCCCAACTTTGACCAGCGCCGGGTGCGGCTGGCCAACTGCCTGCCGCCAAACCTGCCACATGTGTACGTGGAAGAAGATATGATTCGCCGGGTGTTGGTGAACCTCATCAACAATGCTTTGAAATACAGCTCAGAAGATCAGACGATCACGGTACTTGGTCAGCTGCAACCCGAAAGCGACCGGGTATTGATTTCTGTCAGCGATCAGGGGAGAGGTATTCCCAAGCAGTACCGGGAATCGATTTTTGAAAAGTTTGAGCGCATCGCCACCAAGGACAGCCATGCCAAGGGGCTGGGTTTAGGCCTGGCTTTTTGCCGGTTGGCGGTAGAGGCGCACAACGGCCGTATCTGGGTCGATGATGCTCCTTCCGGCGGCGCGCGTTTTAACTTTACCCTGCCGCTGGCCTGACCCTTCCCCCCGTCCAATCCTCCCCATTTTCCTTAAATTTTCTCTGGTAAACGGCCGTTCCTGCCCCGTTTTTGCCTCGTCAAGATGCACCAGTTGATTATTTTGGTATCATTAGGCTCATTCAAATCGACATACCCATCCTGGGGAAATTGTGGCATGACCAGCAAAAGGCTCTACTACCAAAACGCGTACACCACCCACTTTGAAGCAACCATTGTGGAAAGAGTCAGGCAAGAGGGGCAAACGGCCGTTATCCTTGACCAGACCTTTTTCTACCCCACTTCCGGCGGGCAGCCGTTTGACACAGGCACCATCAACAACCTTCCCGTCTACGATGTGACCATCCGCGAAAAAGATGAAGCCGTGCTGCATTGGCTGGATACCACCGAGCTGTGGCAAGACAACATCACCGGCCAGATCAACTGGCCACGCCGTTTTGACCACATGCAGCAGCACACTGGCCAGCATATCCTCTCCCAAGCCTTCATTCAAATTGCCCAGGCAGATACCGTCGGCTTTCACCTGAGCGATAATTCCGTCACCATCGATCTGCATACCACCCAAATCAGCCCGGCTCAGGTGGAAGAAGCCGAACATCTGGCCAACCAGATCATCTGGCAAAATCGGCCGGTGCACATTCGGTCAGTCACGCTGGAGCAGGCCCAAAAGCTGGCCTTGCGCAAGCTGCCGTCGGTGCGAAGCGGCCAGCTGCGGCTGATCGAGATTGAGCAGTTTGATCTCAATGCTTGTGGGGGAACCCACGTCAGCCACACCGGGGCAGTGGGTCTCATCAAGATTGTGAAACTGGAGCGGCAAAACAACCAGCTGCGCGTGGAATTTTGCTGCGGTAAGCGGGCACTGGTCGATTACCGGCTTAAAAACAGCCTCGTCAACCAGCTGGCCAGCGAGCTCACCACGGGCATCGGCGAGGTGGTGGAGAGCGTGACGCGCCTCAAGGATGAAGCCAAAGAGAGTCGCCGCAAGCTTAAGAAACAGCAGGAACAGCTGCTCTATTTTGAAGCGGCTGAACTGCTGAAAAATAGCAAAAAGGTGGGCGACACGGCCGTTGTCAGCCGCGTCTTCACCAGCGAAGAAAGCGATCCGGGACAGCTGCGCGTTCTGGCCAACCACCTGACCCAAAACGGCCGTGTGGTGGCCCTGCTGGGATTGGCCGGGGAAAAATCCCAGCTGCTATTTTGCCGCTCGCAAGATGCGCCGGGCGAGATGAACCAGCTCATCAAATCGGCCCTGCAAGTGCTGGGATCGGCGGCGGGGGGTGGAACGGCCGTCCTGGCCCAGGGCGGTGGCCCCAGCACCGATCAGGAACGGGTGCAGCAAGCGGTGGAAAAGGCCGAGCGGCTGCTGTTAGGACAGCTGCGCTAAGTGCAAAGGTATTTATGCAAGAAATAGCCGAAAACGTTTTTATCGAAACTGAATACGAGGGCGTAAACGTCGCCGCTGTGCGCACGCGGCGGGGCATTGTGGCCATTGATGTACCCTCCTACCCACGCCAGGCCCGCGATTGGGCCATGCGGCTGCACGCCCTAACGCCCCGGCCAGTGGCTTATACGATTCTGACGGATTACCACGGCGATCGCATCATCAATTCCCGCTGGCTCAATGCCCCGGTCATCGCTCACGAAGCCACGGCCGAAAAGCTGCGCAGCTACGACAAACGCTACCCCCAACCCCTGCTGGAAAGCCTGGCCCATCGCAACCCAGACCACGGCCGCGAGCTGAACCAAAGTCCCGTGGAACACGCCAGCATCAGCTTTACTGGCGCAATGCAGCTATGGAAAGGCGGTGTGGAAATTCAGCTGTTTGCCACACCCGGCCCCACGTTGGGCAGCATAGGCGTCTACCTGCCAGAGACGGGCGTGCTGTTTACCGGGGATGCCGTAGTAACCAATATGCCCCCACTGCTCGGTGAGGCCAATACGGCCGTCTGGCTGGCAACGATTGAGCAGCTGCAGCAGTGGCCAGACCCAATCTACCACATCATTCCTGGCCGGGGTGAACCGTGTATGATGGCTGAGCTAACGGCCGTTGCCACCTACATCCGCACCATGCGCCAGCGCCTTCAGGAACACATTGCCGCCCAAAAACCGCGCGAAGAAATTTATGGCTACCTGGTCGAGTTCCTCAACCATTATCCTGGCTGCACCTTGCCCGCCGACTGGCTCAAACGCCAGCTAAAATATAGTTTGGATCGTGTCTACGATGAGATACAATTAAATGGAACTAATTAACCCTACCAGATAGATGCTCCCCTTTTTGGGCACGGCGCATAACAAAAAACCTTTCAACTGATCCTGGTTGATGCAAATTTTGATAGGAAGAGAGTTATGAAAGATTCAAAATACGCCGCCAAGAACGCCTTGCAGCTGGTGCCGTTTTTTAATAATTTGCAGGACGACGAAGCCAAAAATCTCTCCAAGCGGCTTGTTATGCGCCGCTTTGGACCGGATCAAATTATCTTTCATCACGGCGATCCGGGCGGCTTACTCTACATCATCGTCAAGGGCAAGGTAAAGATCACCCACTCCACGCTGGACGGGCAAGAAGCAATGCTGGCCATCTTTGGCGCAGGTGACTTCTTCGGCGAGCTGGCCCTGCTAGACGACTCACCCCGCTCCGCTACGGCCGAAGCGCTGGAGGAAACCGAAACGCTGACCCTGCACCGCGAAGAGTTCATCCGCTACATCAGCGACAACCCGGACTTTGCCCTGCACGTGCTGCACACCCTGGCCCAACACATCCGCCGCCTCAATAACCAGATTAGCGACATCTTCTTCCTGGACCTGCCCGCCCGATTGGCGCGGCAGCTGCTGCAGCTGGCTGCCCAGCACGGCCACAAATCCGACGACGGCATTCGCATCGATCTTTCCCTGACGCAAACCGACCTGGCCGAAATGACCGGGGCCACCCGGGTGAGCATCAACAAGGCGCTGGGGCGCTTCCGCCGGGCGCATTGGGTGAAGGTCAGCGGCCGTAAATTTACCATTTTGGACGAAGAAGCCCTGAAGAACCTCATCCAGATCTCCGGCGGCTCCATCTAGTGACCGGTAATCCGTAATCGGTAATCCGTAAGCCGTAAGCGGTAATCGGTTCACCGAATACCGTTCACCGCTTACCGACCACCGCTCACCGCCATATGAGACTGCTCGCCATTAGCGACCTGCACATCAGCCACGGCGAAAATTGGGCCGCGCTTAGCCGGATGCCCGCTCACCCGGAAGATTGGCTGATTGTGGCGGGGGATGTGGCGGAAAAGATCAGTCACTTTCGCCAGGCCATCGACCTGCTTAGCCACCGTTTTGCCCGCGTTTTTTGGACCCCCGGCAACCACGATCTCTGGACACTCCCCACCGACAGTGAAAGCCAGCGTGGCCTGGCCAAATATTTTCAGATGGTGCAAATTTGCCGCGACTTTGGCGTAGTGACGCCAGAAGATCCCTTTGTGCAGTGGCCGGCCAGCCGCGAACCGCTGTTCATTGCCCCCATTTTTACGCTGTATGACTACAGCTTCCGCCCGGACACGGTGGCCGCCGACGAAGCGCTGGCCTGGGCTGAAGCCTCGGGTGTGGTAGCCACGGATGAGATTATTTTGCATCCAGACCCGTACCCGTCACGGGAGGCGTGGTGCCACGTGCGCTGCCAGACAACAGAGGCGCGGCTGCGCGAAACAGCCGCATTCGGCTCCCTCATCCTCATCAACCATTTCCCCCTGCGCTACGACCTGGTCAATTTACGGCGCATCCCCCGCTTTTCCATCTGGTGCGGCACCAAACGAACGGAGGATTGGCATACGCGGTTTCCGGTAACGGCCGTTGTCTATGGCCATCTGCATATTCGCGGCACCCACTACCGGGACGGTGTGCGCTTTGAAGAGGTCTCGCTGGGATATCCAGTCAATTGGGAGTCCGACCGGGGCGTTGCCGCCTATTTGCGGCAAATCTGGCCCCTTCCCCAGCCATAAGACATTGGAAAAGGATTCATTATGTCAACCACAATGAAAGCCGCTGTTTTTTCCCTGGCCGCTTGGGCGGTGGCCATACTCTGCCACTTCTTGCTCATTGTGGGGGCGGCAATCACGTTGGCGGAGGCACCTCTCTCAACTGCCGAGCTGGGCGTCGTCATCCTTCTCCAGGTGCAGCTGCTGATTGCTGTCGTTGCCACTGGCTTCATCTTTTTTAAAACCTCCGCCTTCCCCAGGCTAAAACGGGCACTTTGGGTAGCTGCCTTTGCCGTGCTTCAATTTGGCACCTGGGCTTCGGCTGCAATTACGCTGCTGGTGGTTTTAAACCGTTAACATCAACCTGGACCCGTTGGAAAAGACGCCACTTTCCGTTAGAATTCAGCCTTTGTGCTAGCACAGTCCGTGAATTTTGAGCAGGAGCTTATCAATTTGTAAGCAAAGGGTAAGGGTGGCTGTGTATAACAGAAGTAGCAAACATGGACTGTGTATCTCTTTTATGGAAGAAAACGTACAGGAACCAGCGCCGGAAACGGCCGTTCCCACCCCAACTGAAGCCGCAGTAAAAACCAGACGGCCGTTTTCCTGGGAAACAATCAGCGTGCTGCTCCTGCTGCTTGTCCTGGGGATGGCGGGCTATTTTCGCTTTACCGGGCTGACGTGGGGCGAGGGCAACTTCCTGCACCCCGACGAATTTTTCCTGATGGACGTGGCCAGCCGACTGCGCCCCGCCGATGGTTTCCTGGACTACGTGCGCACCTCGGAATCGCCGCTGAACCCGTACAACGTGGACAAAGGGTTCTACGTCTACGGCAACTTCCCCATGACCTTCACCCGCTACTTTGCCGAGTGGGCTACCGCCGCCTGCAACAACTTTGCCGACCTCTGCACCCAAACCTACAACAGCTTTTATGGTTTGCAGCAACCCGGCCGTGTCCTCTCGGCATTGGTCGATTTGGGCACCGTTTTTCTCACCTTTTTAATTGGACGGCGGCTGTACAGCTGGCAGGCGGGCCTGCTGGCGGCATTTTTCCACAGTACGGCCGTTATGGCCATCCAGCAGTCCCACTTTTTCACGATGGACAACTGGGCCGCCTTTTTTACCACGCTGGGGGTGTATACGGCCGTACGCGCCGCCGGTTTTGGTGACGAAAAGCTCAAATGGCAGCTGCATTGGTGGCTC
>CAUJGI010000198.1 GCA_963169155.1 Chloroflexota bacterium | reverse complement strand
TTCCCGGCCTATTCGGCGGCGGTGACGATGATGCTGCCCAAGGCGCAATACGGCCGTGCCGCCGGTATGCTCTCACTGGCTGGTTCAGCATCGGGCATTTTGGCCCCGGCCTTTGCCGGGGCGCTGCTGGGACCGTTGGGGTTGGTGGGCATCATGGGCATCGACGTGGCGACGTTTCTGTTTGCCGTGTTTGCCCTGTTTATTGTGCACAGTCCCCAACCGGAGATTGCGCCAGAAGGGCGCACCGGGCAGGGCAGCCTGCTGCAAGAGTCGGCCTACGGGTTTCGCTACATTTTTGAACGGCCGAGTTTGCTGGGGCTGCAGATGGTCTTCTTTTGCATCAACTTCCTGGCGATGTTTGGCTTTGCCGTGATGGTGCCGATGATTTTGGCCCGCACAGGCAACAACGAGATTGCCCTGGCCAGCGTGCAGTCGTTGGGGGCGGTTGGCGGCGTGGTGGGCGGTTTGCTGCTGAGTACCTGGGGCGGACCCCGGCGTAAGGTGAACGGGGTGCTGCTGGGCATGGTGGCCTCCAGCATTTTGGGCCAGGCGCTGATGGGTGTGGGGCAGGGGGTGTTTATTTGGGCAACGGCCGCTTTTATGGGCCAGCTCATCATTCCGGTTCTCAATGGCTCTAACCAGGCGATCTGGCAGGCCAAGGTGGCGCCCGATGTGCAGGGGCGTGTGTTTGCCGTGCGCCGTCTGATTGCCCAGATTACCGCCCCGGTGGCTACAGCGCTGGCCGGTCCACTGGCGGACAACGTATTTGAACCGGCGATGCGGGCCGACGGCGTGCTGGCGCCGCTGTTTGGCTGGTTGGTGGGTACCGGCGCGGGGGCGGGCATGGCGCTGATGTTTGTGATTTCGGGCCTGGTTGGCGTGGCGGTGGGGCTGGGCGGCTATTTGTTCCCGGCGATTCGCCAGGCCGAAGAGCTGCTGCCGGATCATGACGTGGTGTTGCAAACGGCCGTACTCACCGAACGCCTCAACGAGCTAACCCGGCAGCGGCAGGCGCTGCGCCAGGCACCGCCCACGCCGCAAAACCAGGCGGCGCTCAAGGCCATTGCCACCGAACTACGCCAGATTGGGGCCGATTATCCAGCCCAAATGAGGAAACCTTAAGAGCAGGATTTTGCATTCCACCACCTATCTGGTTTATAACTACATAGACAGATGGCTCTTCAGGGCTTCCCGCGAACTCCTGAAGTCCCTTAAACTTTTGGAAGACAAATGTAGGAAATAATTTGTAATGGGTATGACACCGCAGTTAACCTGGGACATCGGCACCGCGTACGATCTCTTCACCAGCCTCAATGTTGTCCACGATCCGGCGCGTTATGGCTTACGTGGCTCATGGGCTGCGGGTGTTCGGTCGCGCCTGCCCGTGGAGCAGCGCGAATTTTTCCAAGAAGCTATCGAGCATGACTATTTTTGGGCCACCCCCTGGCTGGCCAGCCAGAATGGCCCCAAAGATGGCGATTCGGTCCTCAAAAAGTTGGCCGCTATTCCCGCCGGGCAGCGCTTGCAGGAGCTTTCGTCTCATCACATGAGCCAGCCTTTTCAGGAACTGCTGTTCCGCGTGGCGGAGCAAGGCACTTGGGACGCCGAGGACAAGAATTTACTGCGCGACCTGTACCAGAAGATGTACAAAGAAGAGAAGGGCAAGACCAAGAAGGTTGCCGATGAAGATCTGAAAGCGAAGCTCAACCTTTGGGCTAACGCCGCCGCGCAGAGTGAACATCTGCTCACCGCTTTGCAGGTTTATTACGACGTTTTTTTCAAAGAAGAAGAAACGCGGATTTTGAAGCCGCTAGAGGCGCGTGTGGCGGAAGCCCAGGAATTGGCCGATAAGCTGCCTTTGCCTGAGCTGTTGAATGAGTTGTCGCAGGGTCTGCGTTTTGAGTATGACCAGATGGAAGAGATGGCCGAGCTGGTAATGATTCCCTCGTTTTGGACCACCCCACTGTCCCTGTTCATGCCCTTTTCGGAAGACAAAAAGCGCTGGCTGTTTTTGTTTGGCGGCCGTCCCAATGATGTGTCACTGGTGCCGGGCGAGGTGGTGCCAGAGCTGCTCTACCAGATGTTAAAAGCGTTGGCGGACCCGACGCGGCTGCGCATTTTGCGCTACCTGGCTGAAGAGCCGCTGACGCCAGCGGAACTGGCGCGCCGTTTACGCCTGCGCCCACCGACGGTAATTCATCACTTAGACGCCCTGCGGTTGGCCCGGTTGGTGCACGTGACGTTGAGTGTAAACGGCCGTCGCTACGAAGCGCGCCACGAAGCCATCAATACCGTCTGTACCATGCTGGAAGGGTTCCTGGCTGGCGAAACCTTCACTTGAGGCTCTGATAAAAAAGTGCCGCTCACGTCTAGCGTGAACGGCACCTGTAAGCGAAGCTGATTCAGCGGCGGAGTTGTTAGCTCCGCCGCTTTTGGTTTAGGGCACTGTGTACGTAATGATCAGCTGCGGCCGGTTGCCCGGAGTGCCGCTGTTGCCGCTGTAGATGCGGAGCTGATCGTTGTTGCCATCCCCATCATCGGGCGATTCAAATTGAAGCCTGAATTGCGTGTAA
>CAUJGI010000197.1 GCA_963169155.1 Chloroflexota bacterium | reverse complement strand
TGAAACCCAGGCGATCGCGCTGGCCCACTTGGGCCCGCGTATCGAAACCCATTACCAAAAACCGCAAGACATCGAGTGGGCCATCACCAACGGCCAAATTTACCTGCTGCAAACGCGCCCCATCACCACCCTGTTCCCCCTGCCCGCGCCGCAGCCTGAAGATGATGCCCTGCACCTGTACGTCAGCCTGAGCCACGCCCAGGTGATGCTGGACCCCATCAAACAGATGGGCCTCGACCTGTGGTGGCTGATGTTTCCCACACTCAAGGCTTCTGGCATCACCAGCCGCTCCCCGAGCATCAAGGTGGCAGGCGGCCGTATGTACATGGATGTCACGCACCTGCTCAACCTGCGCCTGGGCCGAAAAGTGGTCCCTGCGGCGCTGAGCATTGCCGATGAGATGATTGCTACCAGCCTCAAAGCCGCGCTGAATCGCCCCGAATTTCGCCAGCGGCTGCCACGGCTGCGGCCCCGACCGACTCTCGTTGACGTCTTCTCATACCTGGGGCCAATTGGCAAAACGATATTTTCCTTCCTGTTCCGGCGCGATCCGGCCCAGACCGTGGCCCAACTCACCGCCAAAATCGATCAAGAAGTGGCCGCCAGCCGCCAGCGCATCCTGGCGCAGCCAGCGGGCGCGCCCCGGCTGCGCCAGGTCGAGCAGGAAGCAGGCGAACTTTTTATCCGGCTCATCCCCGATTTTCCGGCGCTGGTGGCCAGCGGCATCGCCTCGCAGCGCATCCTGTCCGCCGTGCTGGGCCGTCGCGCCACGCCAGAGGATTTAACGGCCGTTGCCCGCGGCCTCTCCGGCAATGTCACCACCGAAATGGACCTGGCCGTCGGCGACCTGGCCGACCTGGTGCGCCAATCCCCTGCCCTGGTGGACCATTTTCAGCGGCTGCCCCCCGCCGAAGCCTTGGCGACGGCCCACACAGTGCCCGGCAGCGCACCATTTCTGGCCGGTTGGCAGCAGTTTATGGATCGCTACGGCATGCGCGGCCCATCGGAAATCGACATTTCACGGCCGCGTTGGCGGGAAGACCCCACCTCCCTGCTGCAATTTGTGGTGGGCAACCTGGCGCACGCCGCGCCGGGCAGCCATCGCACCCATCATGCCCAGATGACCGCCGCCGGGGAAGCGGCCGGGGAACGACTGGTAGCGTCCGCCGGGCAGGGTCTGCTGGGTTTTGTGCGCCGCCCGCTGGCGCGCCGCCTGGTCAAAGCGGTGCGTCACTACACGCCGGGACGAGAGCATCCCAAGTTTTTCATCATCAAGCTGCTGGGGGTGGTGAAAGAGGTGCTGGTGGCGCAGGCGGTGCAGTTGGTGGCGGACGGCCGTATCGACCACCCGGACGACATCTGGCACCTGGATATGGATGAACTGATTAATTTTGTGGCCGAACCGGAGCGGGAAATACGGCCGCTTATCGCCCAACGCCAGGCAGAATTTGCCAGGTATCACAAGCTCTCCCCGCCCAGGGTCATTACCAGCGACGGCGAGCTGTTTAACGTGCTGCCCCAGCGCGACGGCCTGCCGGAAGGCGCGCTGGTGGGCATCGCCGCCTCCAGCGGCATTATCGAGGGCATCGCCAAAGTGGTCTTGGATCCCACCAAAGACATCCTGGCCAAAGGCGAAATTCTCATTGCCCCGTTCACCGATCCGGGCTGGACACCGCTGTTCATCAACGCCGCCGCTCTGGTGATGGAGGTGGGCGGACTGATGACCCACGGCTCCGTGGTGGCCCGCGAGTACGGCATTCCCGCCGTGGTCGGCGTGGCCAACGCCACACAACAGATCAAAACCGGGCAGCACGTCCGCGTTCACGGCGACGCCGGGTTTGTGGAGATTTTGCCGTCGTAGCCCGGAAAGCAAAACGGCCGTTTCCGGGAAGGGAAACGGCCGTTTGCCTGTATGGGGTATTAACCGAATCGGTTTAGGCATTTTCGGAATTAAAAATAAGCCTTCAATCCGAAAATGCCTCAAGCGAATTCCGAAAAGTATTGAATACTCACCGGATTATTTCTCGGAATTCGCCTTAATTCTTGGCCTTCAGCAAATCTCGAATTTGAACCAGCAGCTCTTCCGTAGTGGGTCCTGCCGGGGCGGCGGGTGCCGCTTCTTCTTTCTTCTTCATGTTATTTGCCGTACGCACAATCATGAAAATGACAAAGGCAATAATCAAAAAGTTGATGACGGCCTGGATGAAGTTGCCGTAGGTAATCGTCGCGTCACCCACCTGGATCGCCAGCTCGGTAAAGCTAACGCCACCCAAAATAACGCCAATCAACGGCATGATGATGTCGTTCACCATTGAGGTGACAATCGCCCCAAACGCCCCGCCCATGATAACCGCAACAGCCAGATCAAGGACATTGCCTTTGGCGATAAACGCCTTAAACTCTTGAACCATTTTCCTAATTCCTCCAATTTATCGTTAATTCAACGGGTAATTTGCCCCGTTCCAGAATTTAGAACCCCCATCGCCTGATTATGTCACTAATTTTATGGACTATTTATACAATCAGGTCCGCAGCTGCGGCCTCAAACCAGCCGCTGCCCCAGGCATCTTCGCGCCAAAACCCGGTCAGCCGATAAGGCAGCCACGATTTCATTTTGATTTTGGCGGCGGCCGTTTTTTCCAGCTGTACAATCTCAAAACTGTCACCATCGCCAAAGTAGAAGCCCCGCCCGCCCGTCCAACCCGGCAGGCGCGCCCCGGCGATGGTGGCCTTGTGGTTGCGCAGGCGCGGTAAATCGCGCAGCAGCACGTTATTGGCCACCTGCTCTGGCACTGCCGCCAATGGATTTACCGAGACTGGCCAACCGAGTACGGCCGTTTCCCAGGCCAACCGCTCCGCCACACTTTCTGGCTGCACCGCCGCCTTAAGCCCCAGGTCAAACCCCAGTTGGTGAGCGCTGCCCGCCCGGGCCACGTCAGCCGCCTCGACTAGCAGGGCCGCGCGGCTGCTTCCCAAACCATCCAGCGCGCCACACTGGATCAGGTGCGTGATTTCTTTCTTTTGCAGTTCCACCCGGCTGAGCAGATCGCGGAGGTTGGTAAACGGCCGTACCCCTCGCTCCTTCACCATCGCCCGCACCGCCGAGCGCCGCAAATCGCGCACCTGCCCCAGCCCCATCCACAACACGGGGGACGATTCATCGGTTGTCAGCGTAAATTTGCGCCCGCTGAAG
>CAUJGI010000196.1 GCA_963169155.1 Chloroflexota bacterium | reverse complement strand
CAGGTTTTCCGGCTCACAGCGAAACCCTTTGGCTTCCAAACCGTAACTGCGCGCCGCTTTATGAATATTGTTGGCTTTGCTGCCATCTCGCGACACGCCGCACGCCACACGCAGCTCTTCAGGGGAAACAAATCGCCCATGATAAGCCAGGATGATGCCCAGAGCGGCGGCACCACACTCAACAGCTTCCATTTGCAAAACGGTCGGTGTTTTCACCCGCTTAATTTTGCGGAAACGAGTCAGAAACTTTGGCCAGGAAAGGGCAAATTGGAAGGCTTTCATTTTATTCACCAATGGGTAACACAAACTCAATGGGACGCTGCTCGTCAATAGTGATGGCAGCACTCCCCGTCGAACCGCTGCGAATAAAAGTGGCAAATGCCTGACTGCTAACGGCCGTTGGCTCCAGAGTGATACGCACTTCAATCGGGTTAGAGGAGCGGACCACCGTTTGAATGAGGTCTTCGCTGCCTAAAATGTTAAGCAGGCCCGCCATAGTAGCCGGATACCGGTTAACCGTTTTGATTTGCCCACGCACATAACCTAACTCTTCCTGGTAGGCGGTCGCGATTTTTACTGGCTGACCGACCGCTACGGAAGCCGCTTCCGCGGCCGAGAGAAAAAGTGCTGCTTCAATGGAACCATCTTCAGAAAACGCTTCCACGCTCAAGAGCGGCATTCCCAGGGTGACGATGCTGCCCTCGCTGGCCTTCAATTCCAGGATGCGACCAGCATGCGGGCTAACCACCGGTATGGTTTCGCCGCTCAGGTCATGGACAATGGCTACAGCTTCCCCTGCCTGAATCAAATCACCTGGCACCCGATAAATTTCTCCGAGCTGTCCGTTGGTTGTGATGGGCACGTTTTGAATTCCACCAGGGTAGATGAAGACCGTCGGGGCGCTTACCTCCACCGGTATTCGGCCAAAAATGCCCCAAACAAGCCCGGCGAGCAGCAGCCCCACAAGCCCGATGAGCGCCAGCCAATTTTGCGGTGTGGTGATCTGAAGTAAGGCGTCAAGCTGTTCTGGCGAAGAAATTCGTTCCAGCGCCGATTTGCGAAAGATATGACTGCTCATCTTCTCCTCCTAGTAGATTGAAAACCTGTTGCCGCGCTTTTGTAAGCAACTCGTTACCATTTGGCCCAGCCAGAAGGTGCAGGGGCAAAGAGATGGCGGCTAAGACGGTTACGGCCGTCTCCAGCCCAAAGTGGTGATGTTGTGGTGGCGTCTTCAATGCGGCCAGTCGTTCGGCGGCACACAATAGAAGGGGCTGGAGTGCGGCATAGGCTGTGTCTGAAAGTTGTTTTCGGTAGTAGGCAAGACGGCCGTTTTCCCGACAATGGGGATACGCTTCAAGCCCCATGAATTGGAGAAAATAATCCAGCTTGAAGTGGCCATAGGTACCGACGAGGCCAGCGTAGTCAGCCACAAGTTCATCCACAGCGTGGGTGCGCAAATGACCAAAAACACGCCGGGTCAGATAGTGGGTGTATTCGTGAATTAGTCGAATAGATAGCGAGTGCTGCTGCCAGGCGGCAGTTTCCACTTTAAGGTCCTGCGCCGACAGGTTGCTGTAGTTGCCCCGGCTCATGAGAATGAAGCTGTCTCGATACAACTCAGGCTGGCCAGTTAACCGGCTAAATTCGGCCGCCCACTCCACCTCGCTGGGGGAACCTGGCAAGCCGTCGGCCCACGTTTGCCGGTACAACCGGATGCGATCCCAGTTGTTGTAACCGCTGATGAACATGGCGCCAATAGCCTCCGGCAGAGTAACTGGTTCGTTTTTGTGACGAATAGCCCGGACCAACTGCTGGAAATCGGCTTTTGCCGGCGTAAAAATGACCGGAATCTGCCCGGCAATACCGGCATAAAGAAAAATTTCCAACTTCTCTGGCTGCTCCAGCTGTAACCCAGGCCCGCCGCTTGGTTCCACCCCTCGCCGCGTGGCCGCCTGGTATTCCGGGTGCTGGCTGGTGTTTTCAGCAATGGGAAACTGAAGCTGTACCAGGCGCTGCCGCAGAACCGCCCAGGCACCGTCCCGGGCTGCCTGCTCTACATAGCCAGTCCAGGCAGCAATGTGCGGCTCATCAGACAGCGGAAATGACAAACGCTGGGGCAAGGTATAAGCTGGTTGATCGTAGGCAGCCAGTTCTGCTGAGAGCATGGTTGCCGCAGATTCTACTGCCGGGAGGGAAACGACTGCCGCCATGGATGACACCGTGATACTTATTTAGAAAGTAACGGGAACGGCCGTTACCAGCTTATCTACAACGGTGTGAACACCGGTGCTAAAGGGATGGCCCGGATTTTCCAGAGAAAACACATGAGCACTGGCATTTTGCGCCACATCAATGGAGAGCGGCAGCAGCGCTGACACCTCTACATGATAGGCATTCTCAACCTTGCGCTTCACATCCAGCCAATCGTATTCCGGCGGTACTTTGTTCACGATAAGGCTGATTTCTGGTACGCGCAGCCGGTTGGCCACATCCACCGTCACGCTGGTTCCCTGAAAATCCTGCTGGTCTGGCCGCAGGATGATAATCAGGCAGTCGGAAATGGCG
>CAUJGI010000195.1 GCA_963169155.1 Chloroflexota bacterium | reverse complement strand
CGCCGACCGCGACGATGAAGACCCCGCCGCTCAGCCGATCATGGATGAGGAACCGCAAGCGGCCGTTATCGCCGACGTGGCTACGGCCCCAGACCCGGACGGGGACGGGAACCCGAACCCGGTGGTGCTGGAAGAGGCCGTGGGACGCATCAACGAGATTTACGCCGTGGTGCCGCTCATCAACGAAGATGGCACGATTCAGCTGCAAGTGGCCAAGGGGGGCGTCTTTGCCTACTACGAATTTACCTGGCCCGCCGACGACCGCCTGACTGACGAAAAATGGCGCACCATGCTGGACGAAGGCGAAGCGCCGCCGCTGCCGGAGTGGACAGCCAGTTTCTTTACCACGGCTACGGAGTATGCCGCCTTCCAGCAAACGATCTACAACTTCCAGAGCAGCATCAGCCAGGCGTACTGGTACCTGGAGCCAGGCTCGTTTTACGTAGCCAGTGAAGACGTGCAGGCCCAGTTTGCTGCCGAGCTGGATGTATTGCGCGAGGCCAGTCAGTACGTGGGGCGGCAGTGGCTGAGCGCCAGCTACCGCTCCTTCGACATCCAGGCTGAGGATCGCGTGGTGGTAACCGTGCGCGAAAATTGGGAAGACGCGCTGTACACCTTTACCGATTTTGCCGGTGAAGGGGGTGACGCCATCGCCGCGCGCGGCCCGTATGCGCTGGACGTGACCTACACGCTGCAATGGATCGATGAGCGGTGGCTGGTGACCAACGTGGTCTACAACAGCCAGCCGCCCGCCTGGGCAGAGTGAGCGTGATCATTCGCCACAAAACGGTGCTGGCGCTGCTGGCCCTGTTCCTGCCGCTGCTGCTGTTGCTGGGGCGGCAGGCAGGGTCGGTGCAGTCGGGCACGGACAGCAGCGCCGTGCCCGACCTCTCTGCTTACCCGTGGGTGTATCTGCGCGACGGCCGTTCCCTCACCCCAGCTGAAAACGTCGTTGAACTCATCGCCGTGGGGGACGTGCTGCTGGGCCGGGGCGTGGCCGAGGTGGCCGATCCGCTGGCCGACGTGGCTGCCTGGCTGCGCGCCGCCGATCTGGCGCTGGGCAACCTGGAGTCGGTCATCGTGGCCGAGGGCACGCCCAAAAGCGCACCCGCTGGCGAACCCCAACCGATTATTCTGAATGCGCCGGTTACGGCCGTATCCCACCTCACCCACGCCGGTTTTGATCTGCTCTCATTGGCCAACAACCACAGTTTGGATTATGGCGCGGACGGGTTGGCAGAAACGGCCGTTCGCCTCCAACAAGCTGGCATGTCCCCCATCGGCGTTGGCCCAGACGAAACGGCCGCTTACCAGCCCGTCTTCCGCGAGGTAAATGGGGTGCGGCTGGCGTTTTTGGCGTTTAACGGCGTGCCGGAACCGGGGAGCGGTGAACGGTTAGCGGTGAACGGTGAACCGTGGGTGCGGGCGGAGTGGGACCAGGCGCGAGCGGTGGCGGCGGTGGCCGAGGCGCGGCCGCAGGCGGATGTGGTGATTGTGTCGCTGCATTGGGGCTTTGAGTATGAGCTGCATGCGGATCCGTGGCAGGAAACGGCCGCACAAGCGCTGCTGAGCGCCGGGGCGGATGTGGTGCTGGGCCACCATCCGCACGTGGCCCAGGCGGTGACGGTAGATCGCCAAACCGGGCAGCTGGTGGCCTACAGCCTGGGCAACTTTGTTTTTGACCAGACGCAGGAGCCGACCAACCAGGGGGTGGTGCTGCGCCTGTTTGTCGATGGCGACGGCCTGCGCGCGGCCCAACTGCTGCCGCTGTGGTCCAGCCCCCAGCCGCGCCTGATGACTCTGGCCGAAGCCGAACCGCTGCTGGCGCGCATCGCGCCGGAGCCGCCGCGGGTGGCTTTTGCCTGCGACCCAGCGGGCTGCGTTCCGGCAGGCGAAGTGGCCGGTGTCGGCCAGCAGGGTTGGTTCTGGTCCGGGGCGATTGACCTGACGGGCGATGGGGTGGCCGAAACCGTGCGCCGGGCAGGCGAGCGGGTGACGGTGTATGAGGGGGAGACGGCCGTCTGGCAAAGCCCAGAAACGTGGCGGGTGGTAGACGTGGCGTTGGGGGATCCAAATGATGACGGCCGTTTTGAGCTGCTGCTGGCCATCTGGCAAACGGACGCGGCAGGACACGACCGCAGCCAGCCGTACCTGGTGGGGCACCGGGGTGGCGAATACCAGCTGCTGTGGGGCGGTCGCCCGGTTAACACACCCATCCTGGCCGTGGAGCTGGGCGATGTGGACGGCGACGGGGCGCAGGAGCTGGTGGTGCTGGAGGAACAGGGTGAAGGGCAGACGCTGGCCGTGTGGCGCTGGCAGGGGTGGAGCTTTAGCCTGGTGTGGCGCAGTGACAACGGCCGTTACCGCGATCTCAGCCTGCAAGCTGGCCCCAATAACCAACTGCTGCTGACGGCGGCACAATAGCTTAGTGGGGGCGGAGGAGTGTACGGTGGGAACGGCCGTTTCTGGCACAAATCAAGTGGGTGTAGAAACAAAAACGGCCGTTTCTCACTGAGAAACGGCCGTTTTTTCCACCAGTCGGGGCAGCGGG
>CAUJGI010000194.1 GCA_963169155.1 Chloroflexota bacterium | reverse complement strand
GGATGGCACGGAGTATTACGCCACGGTGAACCTGACCGATGAGTTGAAACCACTGCAAACCGTGACGGTGCAGGCGGTGAAGGCCGACGGCCGTATCATCACCTTCGACACCCTTTGCCGCATCGATACCCCGGTGGAGGTGGATTACTACCGCAACGGCGGCATCCTGCACACCGTCTTGCGCAACTTCTTAAAAGCATAATTTTTGCCACAGAGGGCACAGAGATGTTTGAGATGATTGCTTTTTCTCTCATTTCTCTTTTCCTCTGTGGCTATTTTTATTTAGCACAGGCAGTGGCTGGTAACGGCCGTTTCCTGTGCTTTTTGTTGGGAGGAGAACGATGTCTTTAGCTGAACAAATTTGCCAGATTTGTGATGGGTTTGACGGCCGTATTGGCCTCTCTGCCTATAACTTTCAAACCGAGGAAACGGTTGGCTGCCGCGCGGAAGAACTTTTCCCCACGGCCAGCGTCATCAAGCTGCCGGTACTGCTGACGCTAATGCAGCAGGTGGAAGATGGCGAGTACAGCCTGGATGACCCGCTCATGCTGCGTCGGGGCGACCAGATTGGCGGGAGCGGCCTGCTGCAATTTCTTTCGCCCGGCCTCACCATGCCCATCCGCGACTGGGCTTTTTTGATGATGAGCATCAGCGACAACCTGGCGACCAATGTGCTGATCGACCAGGTAGGCCCGGAGAAGGTGCGGACGTGGTTGACGGACAACGGGTACCCGGACATTCAGCTGCGCCGCAAAATCGACTTTACCATTCTAAACAAAGATCAAAACGAATTGGGCACGGCCACGCCAGCAGCCCTGACGCGCATGATGACGGCCGTTTTCCAAAACAAACATTTCACCCCAACCGCCTCTCAGGAAATGCTGCGCATGATGAACAAGGTTGGCTCCGACCGCATCGGCCGCTACCTGCCCTTTGAGCCATTTGGCAGCGAGGTGGCTGAGGATGCTAAACTCAATCTGTCGGGGAAGACAGGCTCTTTGAAGGGAATGCGGGCGCAAACGGCCGTTGTCTGGCGCGGTAAGCGAGAAGAAAATCGGGGTTTTGCCATCACCGTCATCAACGAGGGTAATCAGGCACCGGAATTGTGGAATCCTGATGCGCCGGGTGTGCTGATTATCGGCCGCCTGGCGCGGGTGGTGTACGATGTGTGGTTGAGTGGGGAAGGTAATTAGGTAATTGGGTAATTGAGTAATTGGCCGCCCAATTACCCAATTACTCAATTACCATTTATTCTTCGGCAAACCAGCCCAGCACCTGCGCATTGCCCAGGTAGCCGGAGTCGATTTGCAGGCGGAAGTGGGCGCTGGTGGGGCAGCCGCACTCGGTGCAAACGGCCATTTCGGTCATTTCAGACGCGGCAACGGGGATACCAAAGGCGATCATGTCGGCAACGGCCGTTTGTAAATCCGGCGTCGTTGGCGTTTCGGCACACTGTTCCCCCACCGGCTTCAAAATCCAGATCATCTGGCCAGTGGCTTCCGGGTAGGGATTGATGGCTGGTAGGGCTGTGGGAATCTCGTACCCTTCTGGCAGGGGGGCCGACTCCGGCAGCGCAGGTGCCGGGTAGCCGCCTTGGTCACCGCCCGTGGCCGATTCTGGCTGAACCAGGTTATCGGTGGGTGGTGGGGTGAGCGTGGCGCGGGGGAATACGTCGGTGCCTGATTCAGTTTCAGATTCGGTGGCGGGGGCCGGGTTGAGGCCACCGCCGTTCTCTAGAGGTGTCTGGGTTGGATCTGCTTCAGTGGCGGAGCCGCAGGCAACGGCCGTTAGCAACACACCTAAAACTAAAAACCATAACAATCGTTTCACAATACACTCCTTCGTTCATCACCACCAGGCCGCAGGCCCTGGTAGGGACCAGTTTCTCGTTGGGCAGCCAGGCGGCCGCGCCCTGGCAACAGTCTTGCCGTGGCTACGAGATTGTAACAAAATGCGCTATCATACGGAAAATGACAAGGTACTGCGTTCAGTTCCTTACTCTGGACGGTCAGCCGCTGTTTAGGAGATACTCAGATTGGGCAGGCAATTTTAAGATATGCTCTGATCTGCCAAGTAGAGACGTTGCACTGCAACGTCTCTACACACATACACATTGAATTGAGGAGAATAAGTCCATGAAGAGAGCCCTCTGGCTGCTGCCGCTGCTGTTGTTACTGGCGTGTGGCTCGTCACCGTCCACCTTTCCTTCGGCTGATGCGCCGGTGAATACGGCCGTACCCGCCCCTGCCGATTCAAATGAAGCCGAGTCGGAAACGCCCACGGAGCCTGCCGTCGAGTCAGACAACACAGCGTCCGATGCCCCACCGGCTGCCGGTCTGGCTGAGTTTGCTCCGGCGGCCACCGTTGAAGAAGCCGCCCAGGTTCGCTCGCAAGATTGGTATAAGGGTGCTGAAGAACCAGCCGTCGCCATCATTGAGTATGGCGACTTTCAATGACCGGGGTGCGCGAGCCTTTCGCTCGTGCTGGAGCGTCTGTTAGACGCCTACCCGGAAGATGTTCAGCTGGTTTATCGGCACTTCCCCTTAAACAGCATTCACGCCAATGCCCAAAAAGCGGCCGAAGCGGCCGAAGCCGCTGGAGCACAAGGTGGTTTCTGGGAGTACCATGATGCCCTCTTTGCCCGGCAGCAGGAATGGTCTGGACTGGAAGCCGATGCTGCCCACGACTTTTTCGTGACCCTGGCCGATGAGCTTGGCCTGGATGGCGTGGTTTTAGGCGAAGACCTGACCAACAATACCTACGCTGAATACGTGACCAACATGGAAGTAGAATCGCTCAACATTGGTTTGGGCGGCACGCCCAGCGTCATTGTGGATGGTTTCCTGGTGCCCAACGTGCCTTTTGTCTATGAGGTCTGGGCCAGCTACGTCGAGCAGCGCCTGGCGGTCATCGAAGCGCAAGAGGCGCTGGCCGAAATTCAGTACGATGCAGCACCGCCGATGACAATTGACGTGGATGCCAGCTACACGGCGACCATTGTGATGGAATCAGGCGATGAAATTGTGATTGAGCTGCTGCCCCAATCAGCACCGGAAACGGTGAACAACTTTGTCTTTTTAGCCCAAGAAGGCTGGTACGATGGCGTGACGTTCCATCGCGTCATCCCCGGCTTCATGGCCCAAACGGGCGACCCAACGGGACTTGGTTTGGGCGGTCCTGGCTATACCATCGACGATGAGTTTGATGCGGACCTGTCGCACGACGGCCCCGGCGTGCTGTCGATGGCCAATTCCGGGCCAGATACTGGTGGCAGCCAGTTTTTCATCACCACCGGTGCGGCGACTCACCTGGATGGATTACACGCCATTTTTGGCCGGGTGATCGAGGGGCTGGACGTGGTGGAAAACATCACCCCACGCGATCCGCAAGACCCTAACGCTCCCGATGGTGATCGGATTGAGACGATTCTCATTGAGAAGGGAAATTAGTAAGAAGTGAAAAGTAAAAAGTGATAAGTGAGAGGTAAGCACTTTTTCCTTATCACTTTTCACTTCTCACTTTCCCAAAGAGTAAGTGAAGAGGAAAAAAATGAGGCACTCGTTTAAAAGTCTCGCTGGTTTTTTGCTCATGCTGCTGCTGACAACGCTGGCCTGCACCATACCCGGTACGGGGTCAGACACGCCAGAAGCCACGCCCACCCCAGAAGGTGATGCGATGACCTTTGTGATCCCGGCGTATACCTTTAGCCTGGAGCCAGGCGCGACGGTTCCCGGTTCGCAGCTGGTGTACGTGGGCAAAACCGGCGATCTGCATGACGTGACGATCAATGGCGAACCGGCGCAGAAACGAGTAGGTGATTCATTTATCTGGTCCGGTGTGGTGGCCCCCGGTGTTTTTGCCGAATACAACCTGCGCCTGGCACCCGATTTCCTCGGCCCGCTGCCGGTAGCCGGTCCGGTGGAAGTGTCGGTGCTCAACCCCGTGCCCACGGCGATCAATGCCATGCCGGAATGGCCCAATGCCATCCGCTACAACAACATCGTGATGGCGCACAACGTGCCGGTTGGCTGGACCATCCCCGGCACTACGCTGGTTTACGACGGGGTTTCCACGCAGGGCGAGGTGAATTCGGCCCGGTTGACGGGCTTGACAGGCCATCCGCTGTTTGCTCTCGGTGACTCTATTACCTGGATGGGCACATTGAAGGATAATGCGGCCATCCGGTTTACCTTCCGCGTGGTGAACTTCAGCGAAAACAGCCTCCAGCTGGGCGGTACGGCCGAATTGCTGGTGAACCGTTAATCTAACTGGCTAACCACAGGAGTATCCCCCATGCCTCAGCCGCACCCGAAGTATGAACGGCCGTCTGACCCCCTCGTTGCCCAAAACCCGTTCCGCCAGCAGGCGTATACGCCGCAGACGTGGCCTGGCTTTGCAGCGGCTAAGGCGATGCTGCCCCAGCCCATCCTGCCGGAGCAGCCAAAATGGGTGGCGCTTTATTGGCGCGCCTGGGAGCTGGCCTGGCAAAATTTGCGTCAGCCGCAGCCGGCTTCCGGGTTTGTGGCCAACTACCTGGACGCGGTGACCGATGCGTACCTTTTTATGTGGGACAGCGCCTTCATGACCCAATTTGGGCTGTACGGCCGTCGTGCCTTCGACTTCCTGGGCAATCTGGACAATCTCTATGCCAAACAGCACGACGACGGCTTCATCTGCCGCCAGATTGATGTGGCGACAGGTCAGGATTTCTTTTACCCCTTCGACCCCAACGGCACCGGACCCAACATTCTGGCCTGGGGTGAGTGGCGTCATTATCGCTTTACGGGAGATGACGGCCGTTTAGAAAAAGTGTTTGGGCCATTGGTGGCTTACCACCGCTGGTGCCGCGCTAACCGCACCTGGCCCAACGGGCTTTATTGGGCCACCGGGCACAGCAGCGGTTTGAGCAACCAGCCGCGTGTGCCCAACAGCAGCACGCATCATCGCCACTGGACCTGGGTGGATGCCTCGATGCAGGCCGCCCTGAACAGCCTGGTGTTGGCCCAAATGGCGGTGCTGTTCAAGCAAGAAGCGCTGGCGGACGAACTGGAACATGAACACACTGCCCTGGTAGAGCACATCAACAAATACCTGTGGAATGAGGCGGCCCAATTTTACCAGGATGTGGACCCGGACGGCCGTTTTAGTCCGGTGAAGTCTGTTGCCGCGTACTGGGGACTGCTGGATGGGAGCCTGATTCCCGAAAAGCGGCTGGAGCTGTTTGTGCAGGCGCTGCGCGAGAATTGGGCGTTTAAACTGACACACCGCGTCCCCAGCCAATCGGCCGACAGCGAAGGATACAATTTTGAGACGGGCCATTATTGGCGTGGGGCCGTCTGGCCATGCACCAACTTTGTGGTGCTGCGCGGCCTGCGCCAGGTGGGGCAGCATGGCCTGGCCCACGAAATCGCGGTGAACCACCTCACGCACGTGGCCGAGGTGTATGATCAAACAGGAGCTTTTTGGGAGAATTACGCGCCGGAAACGGCCGCTCCGGGCAGCCCTGCCGCTGAAAATCCGGTGGGCATGGCTGGGCTGAGCCCCATTGCCACCCTGCTGGAGGACGTCATCGGCATTTCGGTGGATTGGCCGCAGCGCCGCGTTTTTTGGGACCGGCGGCTGGTGACTGAGCAGCCGTACGGCGTGCAAAATTACCCGCTGGGGCCAGACGGCACCCTCTCGCTGGTGGCCGACGCAGCCAAACTGGTGCTGACCACCGACCTGCCCTTTACCCTGACGCTGCGCGATGCGCACCAATCGATGCAAACGGCCGTACCCAGCGGCACGACAGAGATTGACCTGGAGTGAGGATGGTGCGTGAAACGTGAAACGTGAGGCCAATTTCTTCACGTTTCACGCTTCACGTTTCAAGATGCAATGCCACAAATAACCGTCGCTACGATTAACTTACGCAACCGGGCCGACCGCTGGCGGGAGCGCCGCCATTTGCTGGTGGCGCAGCTGCTGGACGTGACGCCCAATTTGATCAGCCTGCAAGAGATCAGCTTTCCCATCACCCAGGGGCGCTGGATTCGCAACCAGATTAATGCGCGACTGCCGGAGGGGAAACGGCCGTATCGCCTCATTCAACTCCGCAAACAGCATCCTGTCTATGGCTACCTGGAAGGCATCGGCGTGCTCACCAATCTGCCCATTTTGTACTCCGACAGCCTGAACCTGGGCTACGGTGGGCGTGTGGCTTTGCGCGTTAACGTGGAGCTGAGCAACCGCCAGCCGCTCGACTTTGTCGCCACCCACTTCCACCACGTGGCTGAAGACAAGCAGGCGCGGCAGGAGCAGGCCATGATGCTCACCGGCTGGCTGGCCGACAGCCGTCCCATCCCGGCCCAGGTGGTTGCGGGCGATTTTAACGAGACGCCCGACGGGCCAGCTATCCAGATTATGAAGCAGCGCTTCCGCTCGTCGTACCAGCTGCGGCACCATTTTGAGCCGGTGGCCACGTTCCCCACGGCGCTGGTGCCGCCGGGTGAGTGGGCGGGCTGCCTGGACTACATCTTTGTTTCCAGCGGCATTCGCCAGGTGCCCCAGGCCCAAATCTTTTGCGACGAACCTGCCCCGGACGACGACACGCTCTACCCGTCGGACCATGTGGGGCTGTTGGTGACTTTAGAAATTTAGAGGAAGTAATTGAGTAATTTGGTAATTGGGTAATTGGGTAATTGAGCCAGTTACCCAATTACTCAATTACCGAATTACCCAATTACCAATCAGGAAGGACCCACGATGAAACACGTTACCGGACTGCGCTGCGTGATTTGCGGCAAGGTTTACCAGCCAGATGAAGTGCTCTACGTTTGCCCCGACCACGGCAATGAGGGCATTCTGGACGTTGAGTACAATTACGAGGCCATCCGCGCCGCAATTGGCGACTGTTTGCCAGCGGCCAGCGGGGGCATGTTTGCTTATCGGCCGTTTTTGCCGGTAGCGGAAGATGTGCCCGCACCGCCGCTGGTGGTGGGCGGCACGCCGCTGCAAGAAGCGCCTCGTCTGGCCCAGACCGCTGGCGTGGCTGAGCTGTGGTTGAAGGATGACGGCCGTAATCCCACCGCCTCTCTCAAGGACCGGGCCAGCGCCGTGGCCATCATGAAGGCGCAGGAGCTGGGGGCCGAAATTGTGACCACGGCCAGCACAGGCAATGCCGCCGCCGCGTTAGCTGGATTGGCCGCCAGTGTCGGCCAGAAGACGGTTATCTTTGTGCCCAAGTCCGCCCCGGCGGCCAAGATTGCCCAGCTGCTGGTTTACGGCGCCACGGTGCTGCTGGTTGAAGGCACCTACGACGACGCCTTTGACCTCTGCCTGGCCGCGACGGAAAGATTTGGCTGGTACTGCCGCAACACGGGGTACAATCCGTACATGGCCGAGGGCAAGAAAACCGTTACTTTTGAGCTTTACGCGCAACTTAAACAGCAAAGAGCGGCCGACGCGCCGCCCATCACCCACCTGTTTGTGTCGGTGGGGGATGGCTGCATCAT
>CAUJGI010000193.1 GCA_963169155.1 Chloroflexota bacterium | reverse complement strand
GACCCATTTCTTCACCAACGAGGGGCGCGACGGGGGGCGCTGGCAGCGCGAAGCGTACGATTTCTTGAGCCTGCCGCTGTGGGTCCGGCCCAACACCATCCTTCCCCTCGGGGCCACCGACAGCCGCCCCGACTACGACTTTGCCGCTGGCGTGACGTTCCATTTGTTTGCCCTGGAAGAGGGCACGGCCGTTTCCCGCACCGTCCCCAATTTGCACGGCGAAGCCGCCCTGACGCTGCACGCTCGCCGGGAAGGCAGCACGCTGCACATCGCCGCCGATGGGGCGACAAAGCCGTGGACGGTGCTGCTGCGGGGGGTAACGGCCGTTACCAACATCAGCGGCGGCATGGCCGAACCCCACGAATACGGCATCTTGCTGCGGCCAGAAACGGCCGCTGCCCGACTTACCGTATTTGTGGCCTAAAGTAACCGTTCAGTTATCATCTCGCACGAGAGCGCTTTTGTAGAGTAAAGATTAAAACGGGTAACTGCTGTAGGGCGATTTTGTAAATCGCCTGGACAATTTGGAAAATCGTCCCACAATGCTTACCTGATTATTTTCTTGAACTACAATTGCGCCCCGTGCGAGGAAGTGTTATACCCGCGAAGTGCCTGCGAGTGCATGGGGCGGGTATCCATCTTCATCCCAAGAGTAGATTCCCGCGAAGGCGGGAATGACATTGAAAAATGCAGTCAAAATGTGGTTGACAGATCGCCGAAAAATGGGTATTTTATTGCAAACGCTTGCAGAAAATCGGGAAGGGTTGGTATGAAGCGGAATAAGTCCTCCAATGAAGTCACAATCAAAGATGTTGCCAAAGAGGCTGGCGTTTCCTACTCCACTGTCTCCCGCGTCGTCAACAACAAAACCTACGTGAACCCGGACACCCGGGACCGCGTTTTGCAGGCCATGCTGCGGCTGGGTTACCAGGTGAACCTGCACGCGCGCAGCCTGGCGGGCGGCCAATCCAACGTTATTGGCCTGCTGGTTGTCGATTTAACAACTCAGTACATGGGCGAAATCATCAGCGGCATCGACGATGTGCTGGCGGCCCATCAGTACGAGCTGATGCTCTACACCACCCACCGGCGCAAGGCCAAGGAATCGGCCTATGTGCACATGATGGCCCGCGGCCTGGCCGATGGCCTGCTCATCAGCCTGCCGCGCGAGCCGGAGGCGTACCTCAAATCGCTGCGCCAGAAAGGCTTTCCCTACGTCATCATCGATCACCGCAGCGAAGAGCCGTCTGACCTGTTTGTCTCGGCCAATAACTACCAAGGTGGTTATGATGCCACCAACTACCTGATTGAACTGGGGCATCGGCGCATTGGCATCGTTACCGGGTGGATGGACATGGTGAGTGCCCGGGATCGTTTGCAGGGTTACCAGGCGGCGCTGGCCGATGCGGGCCTTCCGTTTGAGGCTGAGCTGCTGTTCCAGGGTGATTTTTCGCAGCCCGGTGGCTTTAACGGTGGTACCTGTTTGCTGGAGCTGGCGGAACGGCCGTCCGCCATCTTTGCCTCTAACGATATTTCAGCGATGGGGGTCATTGAAGCGGCGCGGGCCAAGGGGTTACAGGTGCCACGGGATCTCTCCGTAGTGGGTTTCGACGATATTCCCACGGCCGCTTTGCTTAGTCCGCAGCTCACCACCGTGCGCCAACCTCTGCAAGAAATGGGCCGGTCGGCCACGAAAATGCTGCTGGATTTGCTCAAAAATCCCGAAGACACCCCGGAAAGTATTATTTTCCCCACTGAGCTGGTGGTGCGGGAAACGGCCGTACCACCTGCCGAGTAGTTTCCAGATTGAATAAACATTTGCCGAAGCTATGGATGCGTTCACAAATAACGGTTGATAGGAAAACGCATCCGCCGATTAGTCCGTTTACTAAAACCTGAAGTTGAAAACGGGCAAACCCAAAAAAGGCGGTGAAAATCAAGAGAGCGAGAAGACAAAAATTTTTTTCAAAGTATTGCAAACGTTTTCAGAGACTGGCTCCGTTGCTGCCCATCATTATGGGCAGTATTCACACCACAGGTCAGTTCAATTGATTTGCGGCAATCCGCCATACAGTAAGCGAATACACGGACTTATCTGGCAGGTGGTAAAAAGGTGATTTTCTACACGTAGGTGGCTAACAATTATGCAAAGGACAAGTGAAGATTTCTCTGTAATATACCGGGATGCGGCTCAGCCGATTGACGGCCGTATCACCGACCTCCTCAACCGCATGACCCTGGAGGAAAAAGCCGCTCAGCTGGGCAGCGCCTGGGTCTACCAGCTGCTGACCAACCAGCGGTTTGATCCGGCTAAAGCGGCCAAACTGATGCACCTGGGTATCGGCCAGATTACCCGGGTGGGCGGCGCCAGCAGCCTGGCCCCGGCCGAAGCCGCCACCGTGGCCAACAGCATTCAGCACTACCTGGTGGAAGAGACACGGCTGGGCATCCCGGCCATGGTGCACGAGGAGTGCTGCAGCGGCTACATGACCCGCGACGCCACCTGCTTTCCGCAGATCATTGGCGTGGCCAGCACCTGGGAACCGGCGCTGGTAGAGGCGATGGCTGCCGTGGTGCGCACGCAGATGCGCGCCGCCGGGGCGCATCAGGGGCTGTCGCCGGTGCTGGACGTGACGCGCGATCCGCGCTGGGGACGGGTGGAAGAAACGTTTGGCGAGGACCCGTACCTGGTGTCGCAGATGGGCGTGCATTTTGTGCGCGGCCTGCAAGGGGCCAACTGGCAGGAAGGTGTGGTGGCCACGGCCAAACATTTTGTGGGCTACGGCATGTCGGAAGGGGGCATGAATTGGGCGCCGGTGCACATTGCCCCGCGTGAACTGCGTGAGGTGTTTTTGCTGCCGTTTGAAACGGCCGTCAAACAAGCCAATCTCCAATCCATCATGAACGCTTACCACGAGCTGGACGGCATGCCCTGCGCCGCCTCCAAAGAGCTGCTCACCGACATTTTGCGCGATGAGTGGGGCTTTGACGGCATTGTCGTGTCTGACTATTTTGCGGTGCAGGAGCTGGAACGGGCGCATCATCTGAGCAGCGGCAAGGCCGAATCGGCCCACCTGGCGCTGGCAGCGGGCATCGACATCGAGCTGCCGCACACCGACTGTTACGGCGATCCGCTGGTAACGGCCGTACGCGCTGGCCAGATCGATGAAGCGTTGGTAGACCAAAGCGTGGCCCGCGTGCTGCGCACCAAGTTTATGCTCGGCCTGTTTGAGAATCCATACGTGGACGAGACCGGGGCAGCGGCCGTTTTTGACACCCCCGAACAGCGCCAGCTGGCCCGCACCATTGCCCAAAAATCGATGGTGCTGCTGAAAAATGAAAATGATCTGCTGCCGCTGGCTAAAAACATCGGCTCGATTGCCGTGATTGGCCCGCAGGCCAACACCGTGCGCCACCTGCTGGGAGATTACGCCTATCCCTGCCATATCGAAGCCTTGCACGAGATGACCCACGTTGCCGGAAATGTGTTTAACATTCCGGTGCCCGAAAGCGTGGAGTTGGTGGACAATTTTGTGCCCATCCGTCCTGTTCTGGCAGCGATTCAGGAGAAGGTGGCGGCGGGTACGGCCGTTACCTACGCCAAAGGGTGCGAGGTCACCGGGGCGGATCGTACCGGCTTTGCTGAAGCGGTGGCTGCGGCTGAACAGGCGGACGTGGCCCTGGTGTTTGTCGGCGGCAAGTCGGGGCTGACCAACGACTGCACTTGCGGCGAGGCACGCGACCGGGCCGAAATTAACCTGACGGGTGTACAGGAAGAGCTGGTGCAGGCCGTGGCGGCGACGGGCAAGCCAGTGGTGGTGGTTTTGGTAAACGGCCGTCCCCTCAGCGTCAACTGGATTGCGCAAAACATTCCCGCCATTTTGGAAGCGTGGCTGCCCGGCGAAGAAGGGGCCGAGGCCGTGGCCGACGTGCTGTTTGGTGATGTAAATCCCGGCGGCAAGCTGCCCATCACCTTCCCACGTGACGTGGGGCAGATTCCCATTTACTACAACCACAAAGTGTCCGGCGGGCGCTCGCACTGGCAGGGAGATTATGTCAATTTGAGCAGCAAACCGCTCTGGCCCTTTGGCTTTGGTCTCAGTTACACCAGTTTCAAGCTCGATAATTTACAGCAGGATAAAATGGCCGTCACTGCTGGTGACACCATCGAGATTAGCTGCACGCTGACCAACTGTGGCCCGCGCGACGGTGAAGAGGTGGTGCAGCTTTACATAAATGACCCGCTGGCCTCGGTGACGCGGCGGGTGAAAGAGCTGAAAGGCTTTAAGCGTGTGGCCCTGGCGGCAGGCGAGTCGCGGCGGGTGACGTTTGCCCTGCCGGTGAGCGCCCTGGGTTTTTACAACCGCGACCTGTGCAAGGTGGTCGAGCCGGGCGAAATCCACTTTATGATTGGCACGTCGTCAGTGGAGATTGGGTTGAACGGCCGTTTCCACATCACCGGCCCCATCACCGACGTCAGCCAGAGCCGCGCCTTCTTCAGCGAGGCCACCGTTAACTAACAGAGTGGTCCAATCTTCAAGATTGGCCCACTCTCAGCAAGGAGGAAAACCATGTACGAACCGAAATCTGAACACAAATTCACCTTTGGCCTGTGGACCGTGGGCAATACCGGCCGCGATCCCTTTGGCGAGCCAGTGCGCGCCACCAAAACGCCCGTAGAGCTGGTGCACCTGCTGGCCGAAGTGGGCGCCTGGGGCGTCAACTTCCACGACAATGACCTGGTGCCTATCGACGCCACCACAGCCCAGCGCGACCAAATCGTGCGCGACTTCAAGCAGGCACTGGCCGACACCGGCCTCGTCGTGCCGATGGCCACCACCAATTTGTTCACCGACCCCGCCTTTCGCGACGGGGCGTTCACCAGCAATGACCCCAACGTGCGCGCCTACGCCCTGCAAAAAACGATGCACGCCATCGACCTGGGCGTGGAGCTGGGGGCCAAAATTTACGTCTTCTGGGGCGGCCGCGAAGGCACCGAAACCGATGCGAGCAAAGATCCTATCACGGCCATCAAGCGCAGCCGCGAGTCGATGAACTATTTATGCGAGTACGTGCTGGATCAAGGGTACGATCTTAAATTTGCCCTGGAAGCCAAGCCCAACGAGCCGCGCGGCGACATGTACAACGCCACGACGGGCAACATGCTGGCCTTCATCACCACGCTGGATCATCCCGAGATGGTGGGCGTGAACCCCGAAGTGGCCCACGAGCAGATGGCCGGGCTGAACTTCACCCACCACGTGGCCCAGGCGATGGAAGCGGGCAAGCTGTTCCACATCGATCTGAACGACCAGTCATTCGGCCGTTATGATCAAGATTTCCGCTTTGGCTCCGTGAACCTGAAATCGTCCTTCTTCCTGGTGAAGCTGCTGGAGGACAACGGTTACAACAGCAGCCGCCACTTCGACGCCCACGCCTACCGCACCAGCGATTTTGAAGACGTGAAGGCATTTGCCCGCGGCTGCATGCGCACCTATCTCATCCTGAAAGAAAAAGCGGCCCAGTTTAACGCCGACAGCGAGATTCAGGCGCTGCTGGCCGAAATCAACGCCGACAGCGGGGCGACGACCCTGTTTACTGGCCAGTACACGGCCGAAAAAGCCGCTGCCCTGCGCCAC
>CAUJGI010000192.1 GCA_963169155.1 Chloroflexota bacterium | reverse complement strand
GTTGGCGAGAATGAATCGTACTGCCCCGATGTGTATATGCTCTAACTCTTTACCTTAATGTTTATGATTTTGCCGGTCATGATTCCGGTAACCATTGCCGCCTACAGCATTGTGGGCGAAAAGACGACGCGAAGTCTGGAGCCGCTGCTGGCCACACCGATCACCACCACCGAGCTGCTCCTGGGCAAGGGGATTGCGGCGGTGCTGCCTGCGGTGGTGGTGACCTGGATTTCGTTTGGCATCTATATCATTGCCGTGAGGTTGATGACCAATCCAACTGTTTTTGCCCAGGTCGTGGCCCCGATGTGGCTGCTGGCCGTGTTTGTAGTGGGGCCGCTGCTGGCCGTCCTGGCCGTCTGTGCCGCGATGATGATTTCCTCACGCGTTACCGATCCACGAACGGCCGAACAACTGGCCGGGGCAGTGATGATGCCCATCATTTTGCTCCTTCTGGGGCAGTCGTTTGGCATCTTTTTGCTGAGCAGCGAATTGGTGCTGGTAGCGGCCGTTGTGGTGCTGCTTCTGGATGTGGTGCTGATTTACCTCACAGTGCAGATGTTTGCCCGCGAAACGATTTTAACGCGGTGGAAGTAGCAGGTTGAAAATTCGTATAGTGATTTAGACAGACACCCAATAACCAAACATAAAGTAAAAAGTGAAAAGTGTTAAGGAAGATAGCGGGGAGGGGACGTTGAATCTAGCCGGATTGAAAATTGGTCATGCCACCGACAGTGAAAACAACACGGGCTGTACTGTTTTTTTATGCCCGCCCAATACCGTTGCCAGTGTGGATGTGCGCGGCCCCGCGCCGGGAAGTCGGGAGGCGGTGCTGCTGCAGCCCGACAAACCCATTCAGTTTATCCATGCTGTGATGCTGACCGGGGGCAGCGCCTTTGGCCTGGCCACGGCCGATGGGGCAATGCGCTACCTGGCCGAGCATGATATTGGCCACTTTACGCCGATTCGCCCGGTGCCGCTGGTGCCAACGGCCGTTGTCTACGATCTGTTCATGAACGCAGGCCAGCACTTGCCCGATGCCGCGATGGGCTACCAGGCGTGCCAAAACGCCACGGATGCCACTGTGCCGCAAGGTAACGTGGGGGCTGGCGCCGGGGTGACGGTGGGCAAATGGGGCGGCTTTCAGACCATCATGAAAGGTGGTTTTGGACTCAGCAGCTTCGAGATGGATGGATTGATTGTGGGTGCTGGCGCGGTCGTAAACGCCATCGGCGATGTGGTGAATGAAGATGGCTCCGTGCTGGCCGGAGCAAGGTTGGCCGACGGCCGTTGGCTGGTTGAAGAAAACCCCCACCGCATTTTTCGCCAGCTGCCGCAATCGCCGGTAGGCACCAACACCACGCTGGTGGTGGTGTTCACCAACGCCAAACTGACCAAGGTGGAGGCGCACCGCCTGGCCCAGCGTGCCCATGATGGCCTGGCCATCGCCATTCGCCCCGTGCATACCACCCATGACGGTGACACAGCCTATGCCCTGGCCACGTCACAGGTGGAAACATCGTTTGACCTGGTGGCTAACCTGGCGGTGGAAATGGTAGCCGAGGCCATTCGCAATGGCGTGCGCCGGGCAGAGTCGGTTGGGCTGCTGCCGGGCCTGGCCTCTGAAAATTAAAATGACATTGGTCACAGGTTTGTTTACTTTTTGTCACTTCACGGACGGCCGTACCACTTAGACAATACCACCAAAAGAGGGAGAATGTTCCATGGAAGAAATAATGCAGTTCAAAAAGTACGATAAAGTTGTCACTGCCGACGACGTCAAGCTAGGTGAGCTGCTGCGTCTGCACCACAGAACAGAAGAGGTCAATCCGGAGCTGCGCCTCTATGCCAGCTATCTGGAAGTGTGGAGCGTGGCGTTTGCTACTCGTTTTTTCATCCCCACAGATTACATCGATGAATATGATGCGGCTGCCGGTACTATCTACCTGGCCGACACGATGCAAACCGTGCAAGAAGAAACCTGGGACCGTACGCCCAACTTTGTCGCCGGGCATCAGAGCCAGCGGCAAGAACTGCCGGTTGCCGTTCCATAACTGCTCCGGCGAGAGGGGAATACCCATGCTGCAACCAGACCGTGTGGTGAAGACAACCTGTCCCTACTGCGGGGTGGGTTGCCAGATTGATTTGCTGCTGAAAGATGGTCTGATTTACCGGGTAAACGGCCGTTTCGATAACGACGTCAACCAAGGTTCAAAAGGTAAATAAATATGCAAGAGGGTGTTGGTTTCAACATTGATGCACTTGTTCCGCGAGATATGGCCCATAAAGCGGAAACGTCTGGCGTGGCCAAGGCAAGTCTGGGGCCGCTGCGAATGTTTGCCCTGGCGGTACTGGCCGGGGCATTTATTGCCCTGGGCGCTATTTTTGCCACCACGGCCACCACCGGCAGCACGCTGCCCTTTGGCCTGACCCGGCTGCTGAGCGGCCTGGCCTTTTGCCTGGGCCTCATTCTGGTAATTGGTGCCGGGGCTGAGCTGTTTACCGGCAACAATCTAATTGTAATGGCCTGGGCCGATGGCAAGGTGACCACCTGGCAGCTGCTGCGCAACTGGAGTATTGTGTACGTGGGTAATTTTGTGGGAGCGTTGGCCACGGCCGTTATGATGCTCTGGAGCCAACAATATACCTTTGCCAACGGCGCGGTGGGCCAAAACGTGCTCAACATCGCCAACGCCAAGGTGAATCTAGCGTTTGGCCAGGCGCTGGTGCTGGGCATCTTGTGCAACGCCCTGGTTTGCCTGGCAGTGTGGCTCTGCCTGGGCGGCCGCAGCGCCACCGACAAGATTCTCTCCATCATCTTCCCCATCACCGCCTTTGTTGCCGCCGGGTTTGAGCACAGCGTGGCTAACATGTACTTCATTCCGATGGGGCTGTTGGTAAAAAGCAGCGCATCGACCGAATTCTGGGGCCAGATTGGCAGCAGCCCCGAGGCGTTTGCTAACCTGACCTGGGGCAACTTTTTTCTGCGCAACCTGCTGCCGGTAACCGTTGGCAACATCATTGGCGGGGCGCTAATGGTGGGGCTGGTGTACTGGTTCATCTACCTACGGCCCACCTGGACCGGAGCGCCCTCAATCGATAACAATAAGTAGGGGCAAGAAGTAGCGGACTGGCACTTTTTTCCTGTTATGACATTCTTCACCACGATAAGGGCACATAGTCACTTCATGGAAACTGGTTAAAACTGCATACTTTTGATATTGGCTCATTGCCCCGATCGTTAATAAACCGTAGGCCCGACCAGATTGTTGTCTCCTGGTGGGCCTTTTTTATTTTCAGAGAACAAGAAAAATGCCCCCACTATTTCCTGTTTTCTCAAATACAACCTATGGAGGTTTCTATACATGGCTACTGGACGAATCGTCATAGATGCCGAACGTTGTAAGGGATGTGAACTGTGCCGCCCCGCTTGTCCTCAAAGTGTTATCCAATTGGCTGAGAGCCTGAATACAAAAGGTTACCGACCGGCGATGCTTGTTGATCCGCTGCACAGCTGCACGGGTTGTGCCCTGTGCGCCGTGGTTTGCCCCGACGGCTGTATCACTGTGTATCGCGATCTTCCTCAAAAACAGACAAGCCTTCCTAAATACGAAATGAAGGAGACCCTAGCACATGTCGAAGCAGTTGCTTAAAGGGAACGTAGCCTTTGCTGAGGCGGCCATTCGGGCCGGGTGTGAAGCATATTTTGGCTATCCCATTACCCCCCAAACTGAATTACTTGAGCATATGTCCCGCCGCATGATCGAATTAAATCGGGTCTTTTTGCAGGCGGAAAGTGAAGTGGCGGCCATTAACATGGTGTATGGCGCAGCGGCTTCCGGCGTGCGGGTGATGACCTCTTCCAGCAGTCCCGGCATCAGCCTGATGCAGGAAGGGTTTAGCTACATCGCTGGCTCTCAAGTTCCGGCGGTGATCATCGACGTGATGCGCGGCGGGCCAGGCCTGGGCAACATCCAGCCCAGCCAGTCTGATTACAACCAGGTGACCAAAACGGCCGGTCACGGCGATTTTCATCCCATCGTGTTGGCCCCGGCCAACGTGCAGGAAGCAATCGACCTGACGGTGCTGGCTTTTGACCTGGCCGACAAATACCTGACGCTGGTGTTTGTGGTGGCCGATGGTGCCATTGGCCAGATGATGGAACCAGCCGAACTGCCGCCGATGCGGGAACTGCCCTTTGAACGGCCGTCCTGGGCCTTAACCGGCGCTTTCAACCGGGAACGGAACCTGGTGAATTCGCTGTACATGGGCGTGGAAGGGTTGGAGGAACTGAACTTCAAGCTGCAAGCCAAGCTGGCCCAAATCCAGCGGGAAGAGGTGCGTTACGAAACCCAGTTTGTGGAAGATGCCGAGGTCGTTCTGGTGGCCTTTGGTACGGCCGCACGCGTGGCGCAAACGGCCGTACAGCGGCTGCGTCGTCAAGGTCTCAAAGTGGGGCTGTTCCGCCCCATTACCCTGTGGCCCTTCCCCGAAGATGCCCTGGCCGAAGTGTCGGAGCGGAGCAAAGCGCTGTTGGTGGTGGAAATGAATGCCGGGCAGATGCTGCACGATGTGCGGCTGGTGGCTGGCATTCACACACCCGTAAAGTTCCTGGGCCGGATGGGCGGGCGCATCCCGCTGCCGGAAGAAGTGGAACACGAAACAGTCGCTTTGTTAGAGCAGTTGGCCGTTGCCGTTTAAGGCTAAGGTGGAAAACAAATCATGGACACAGTTGTTTTTAAGCAAAATCACGTTCAACCTTTAGAGAAAATTACGTATGAACGGCCGTCTAGCCTGTGTGACGTTCATACGCATTACTGCCCCGGCTGCACTCACGGCACTGCCCACCGCCTGGTGGCCGAAGTGCTGGACGAGCTCGACATTCGCGAAGATACCATCCTGGTGTCCTCTGTGGGCTGCTCGGTGTTTTCGTATAACTATTTTGATGTCGATGCCTGCGAAGCCGCTCACGGCCGTGCGCCAGCGATGGCTACCGGCGTCAAGCGGGTCAATCCCGGCAAAATTGTCTTTACTTATCAGGGAGATGGCGATCTGGCCTCTATTGGCACGGCCGAAATTATCCATGCCGCCGCCCGTGGCGAAAAAATCACTGTCATCTTCGTTAACAATGCCATTTACGGCATGACCGGGGGGCAGATGGCCCCCACCAGCCTGCTGGGGCAAAAAACCACCTCATCCCCCTTTGGCCGCGATGCCCAGCTGGCTGGCATGCCCATCCACATGGCCGAGCTGCTGGCCCAGCTGCCAGGCACGGTGTACAGCGTCCGCCGCAGTCTGCACGATGCGCGCCACGTGCTGCAAGCCAAAAAAGCGATCCGCACCGCCTTCGAAGCGCAGATAGACAATCTGGGCTTCAGCGTGGTGGAACTCCTTTCCTCGTGTCCCACCAACTGGGGCATGACGCCCAACGAAGCACTGACCTGGGTGGAAGAGGCGCTGGTGCCGTTTTACCCCCTGGGTGATTACAAAGTGGATGAACGGCTGCAAGGCCGCAAAGGAGCCCCGAAATGAGTACCCCCTGGCATCATCGCTACGCTCAACGGACCCAGCGCATGGGCAGTTCAATGATTCGTGAACTGCTTAAGCTGACGCAGAAGCCAGAGATCATCTCCTTTGCCGGCGGGCTGCCCGCGCCAGAAATGTTTCCCGTAGAGGCGTTTGAAGCGGCTACACAGCGCGTGCTGCGCCAACACGGCAGTGAGGCGCTGCAATACAGCACCACCGAAGGGTACCTGCCGCTGCGCGAGCTGATCGTGGAGAAGATGGGGCGTTATGGCATCGAGGCGTCGGTGGATAACGTGCTCATCACCAGCGGGTCGCAGCAGGCGTTGGACCTGATCGGCAAGCTGCTCATCAACCCCGGCGACCTGATCCTGACGGAACAGCCCACTTACCTGGGCGCGTTGCAGGCGTGGCGCGCTTATCAGGCTGAATTCAGCACCGTGCCCATTGACGACGACGGCCTGCGCATTGACCTGCTGGAAGAGGCGCTGTGTGGTGGGCCAAAGTTCATGTACGTACTGCCCAACTTCCAAAATCCCGGCGGCGTGACGCTCTCTTATGAGCGCCGCCTGGCTTTGATTGACATTGCCGACCGGTACGGTGTGCCCATTATTGAGGATGATCCGTACGGCGAGCTGCGTTTTGAGGGTGAGCATTTGCCGCCGCTGGTGGTGCTGGATGCCGACAAGCTGAACGGCCGTCAATACACCAATCACAGCGAACCACACAGCTATTTCAAAGGCAACGTCATCTACATGAGCACGTTTTCCAAGACATTGGCCCCTGGCCTGCGGCTGGGCTGGATTGTGGCCCCGGCCAGCGTCATCCAGCACTGCGTGATGGCCAAGCAGGGCATGGATTTGCACACCAGCTCCTTTGTGCAGATGGTGGCGTACGAAGTGGCCAAAGATGGCTTTTTGGCCGAGCACGTGCGGCAAATCCGGCAGGTGTACCGGGAGCGGCGTGACATCATGCTGGCGGCCATGGCGGAGTTTTTCCCGCCAGGCGTACGCTGGACTCAGCCCAAGGGCGGCCTCTTTTTGTGGGTAACGCTGCCTGAGGGGATGGACAGTACGGCCGTTCTCCAGGATGCTATTGCACACAACGTGGCTTTTGTGCCGGGCGCCACGTTCTACCCAGAAGACGCCCAGCAGACGAACAGTTTCCGCCTGAACTTCTCCAACGCCACACCGGAGCAAATTTGGGAAGGAATCGGCCGTTTGGGCCGCGTTTTGGAGAAGGTTCTCGACCCGGTTCTTGTATAGTGGTTCTGGACAGCGTCTAAACGAGGGCAAAAACCTGCTGGTGCATCGTTTTTGCAAAGGAGTATTGGCGATGATTGTCTATAAAACCTTTTCCGGTCAGATTGACCAAACGCAGGACGTGCTGAGCCTGCAAAATGCGGTGCGTGACCAGCTGGTTGCTTTCCTGAATGACGCCGACGCCCACCATTACAAGATCATTCAGGTGAGTGAAGTGGCCACACCCGGGAGTGAGATGTTTTCGGTCACCGTCTGGTACAGTCAGCCAGCGGCCAAACCGGAAGTTGACTTCAGCCATGAGCCAAAGGCGCAAAGCGCGGACGTGCTGGCCCAATCGTTGCGAGAAAAGAACCGGCGTGAGCGGTTAACCACGATGGTTGATGAGCATATGATTCGCTCGGGTTCTAGCTAGACAAAATTGAGAACCGACAGGTTTGAACATAAGGATTAACACAATGGAAACATCAATCATTATTTCTGGCTTTGGCGGCCAGGGAGTTTTGTTTGGCGGCCAGCTGCTGGCATATGCGGGCATGGACAACGGCCGTTTTGTCACCTGGATTCCGTCTTATGGGCCAGAGATGCGCGGCGGCACGGCCAACTGCACGGTGATCATCAGCCACGATCCCGTCGGTGCACCCATCGTGGCCCAGCCAGATATTGCGCTGGTGTTTAACCAGCCGTCTTACGCCAAATATGCGCCGCTGGTGAAGCCGGGCGGGCTGCTCATCGTCAACAGCAGCATTGTGCAGGTGGCAGACCCCCGGGCCGACATTGAAATGGTGACCATCCCGGCCAACGAGCTGGCAGCCGAATTTGGCACCGTAAAGATGCTCAACATGGCGATGATTGGCGCGATGCTGGCCCGCCACCTGGTTTTGCCGGTAACGGCCGTTGAACAAGCCCTGCACGATCACCTGCCGGAAAGCAAAAAGAAGCTGCTCCAGGGCAACCTGGATGTGCTGCAAGCCGGTTTCCGGGCGGCCGTTCGGGAAGCTGCGCCTGTTTAGTCTTAGCGTAACGGGGATTTGCTTGAGAAGGGTGGGGCGGTTTTTACCGTCCCACCTTTTTTGTTGTCAGAGTGGGCCAATCTTGAAGATTGGCCCACTTTTTTATAAATAGCCAAGCGACTGGGCAGCGGTGGTTAGCTCATCGCGGAACTGGGGGGCGGAGATTTGGATTAAGGCCCTGGCCCGTTCGCGGATGGTACGGCCGTATAAATTGGCCACACCATACTCCGTGACCACGTAATGCACATCGTTGCGCGTGGTCACCACGCCCGCGCCCTGGTTGAGCATGGGCACAATGCGGCTGACTTTGCCCGCCTGCGCCGTAGACAGGCAGGCGATGATGGGCAGGCCGCCCTTGGACCGGGAAGCGCCGCGAATGAAGTCCAGCTGCCCGCCCACGCCGCTGTAAAAACGCGGCCCGATGGAATCGGCGCACACCTGGCCGGTCAGATCAATTTGCAGAGCAGCGTTAATCGCCACCATCTTCTCGTTTTGGGCGATGTTAAACGGATCGTTGACGTAGTCCGTGGGGTGCATTTCGATCATCGGGTTGTTGTCGATGAAATTGTACAGGTTTTGCGTGCCAAAGAGGAAACCGGCCACAATTTTGCCGGGGTGGAACGTTTTCTTGGCGCAGGTAATGACCCCGTTTTCCACCATTTCCACCACGCCGTCAGAAAACAGCTCGGTGTGGATGCCCAAATCTTTGTGGCTGCCCAGGCAGCGCAGCACGGCATCGGGAATGCTGCCGATGCCCATCTGCAGCGTAGCCCCGTTGGGAATCATCTCGGCAATAAACTCGCCAAGCTGTAAATGCTCATCCGAGCTGCCGCCCTGCGGCGATTCCGGCAGCGGGTAGTTCACCTCAATGATGTGGTTCAGGCGGCTGACGTGAATGAAGCTGTCGCCGTGGGTGCGGGGCATTTGCTGGTTGACTTCGGCAATGATGAGCCTGGCCGATTCGGCGGCTGGTTTGGTGGTGCCCACTTCTACGCCAAAGCTGCAAAAGCCATGCTCATCGGGCGGTGACACAGAAATCAGGGCCACGTCGATGGGCAAAATGCCGCTGCGGAACAGGCCTGGAATCTCCGACAGGAAGATGGGGGTGAAGTCGGCCCGCCCTTCGGCTACGGCTTTGCGCACGTTGGCCCCAATAAAAAGGGCATTGACGCGAAAGCTGTCGCTGTATTCGGGGGCGACGTAGGGCGCTTCGGCGAAGGTGAGGATGTGGGTTAGCTCCACATCGCGCAGTTCAGGCGCTTTTTGGGTGAGTCCCTGGGTTAGCTGGACCGGCACCCCGGCACCGCCGCCCACATAAAGGCGGTCGCCCGATTTGATATAGCCCAAAGCTGTTGAAACATCGGTAACTTTACGACGATAAATATTTTCCCAATTCATCTGAATTCTCGTGGTAGTTATGTTAAATTGGTCCAATCTTGAAGATTGGACCAATTTTTTAAATGGATTGCCCCAGGGCCTGAGCCACTTCCTGGTGGACCAAACGGCCGTTTACCAACGTAATACCCCGTTTTAAGGCAGGCAGCTGCTCGCTGGCCGATAAAATGTCCCCTTCACCCACGGCCAGCAGGTAGGGGAGGGAAGCGTTGGTAATGGCATAACTGGTGGTACGGCCGTAAGCGGCCGTCATGTTGGGCACGCAGTGATGAATGATGCCCTCGGCTATGTACGTGGTGTTGCGCAGGGATGTCGGGCGGCTGGTTTCCACGCAGCCCCCTTCGTCGATGGCGTAGTCGATAATCACCGAGCCGCGCCGCATTTGTTTAACCATTTCGCGGCTAACCACGATGGGCGCACGACGGCCAGATTTGGAAGCCGCGCCAATCAGCACGTCGGCAAAGAGGGTGGCCCGTTTGAGGTTGAGTTCGTTGGCAAACATGGTGGTCACACGGCCGTTGAGCGTGTCGTACAAATTTTGCAGCTTGCGCGGGTCCTGGTCCAGCACGGTGACTTCTGCGCCCACGCCGATCAAGGCGCGCGCGGCGTTGCTGCCCAGCGTGCCGCCGCCCACAATCACCACAGCCGCCGCCGGGACCCCCGGCAGACCGCTGAGTAAGATGCCGCGTCCGTTGTAGTCGCTGCGCAGCAGACGTCCGGCGACAATCGGGGCCATGCGCCCGGCGACGATGCTGGCAGGCAGCAAAACAGGGCGGGTGCCGTCCACTTCTTCGATGAGTTCGTAGGAAACGGCCGTAATCTCCCGTTTCTTCAAAGCCTCCAGCAAATCTGGCGAGGACACCGGCAGGTGGAGGAAAGAAAAGATGGTCTGGCCAGGGCGGAAGAGGGTGTGCTCTGCGGCAGTGGGGCGGGTGACTTTGACCACCACATCGGCACGGCCGTACGCTTCTTGCGCCGAGTAGACAATTTTGCCGCCGGCGTCGCGGTAGTTTTCATCGGAAAAACCAGCGCCTAAGCCCGCGGCCGTTTCAATGTAAACGGTATGGCCCGCTCGGGCCAGGGTGAATACCCCGGCGGGGGAAAGTCCCACCCGCGACTCCAAATCGCGGACTTCTCGTGGTACGCCAAAATCCATCACACGCTCCTTGTGGCTGTGTTTTCACGCAGCCTTATTGCAGTTTGGCATTAAGCTGACCTTAGAAAAAGTGAGCCACAGCGAAACGGCGGAAGGAAGTTCACGGTCTCGCTGTGGCTGAATGTGCCGTAGTTAATCTAAATGTACGGTTCCGAGTATAGGTTTTAGGGGGAAACGGCCGTAGTAACAAACGTCACAAAAAGGCCACGTTCATTGTCACCAG
>CAUJGI010000191.1 GCA_963169155.1 Chloroflexota bacterium | reverse complement strand
GCGTCTTTTTGTTTGTGATTATCGTGATGATTTAATTCCCTCCCCTCAGTCCCCTCCCACAGGGAGGGGAAGCAGGTTCCCTCTCCCAGCGGGGGAGGGCCAGGGAGGGGTGAGCGTTTTTTGTGGTTCAGGATTTATTTTTGAAGATGAGTGAAGAAAATTTTTCTTTGCAGTCAAATATGCACATTCATCTGATCGGCATTGGCGGATCGGGGATTTCGGCGATTGCCCAGGTGCTGCTGGGGCGCGGCTTCACCGTGTCGGGCTCTGACCAGCAGGCAAATGAGAGCACGGCCGTTCTCCAAACCGCCGGAGCCACCATCTACAAAGGGCACGCCGCAGGCAACATCGCCGGGGCCAACCTGGTGGTCATCTCCAGCGCCATTCCCGAGAGCAACCCGGAGCTGCAAGCCGCCCGCGCCGCCAACATCCCGGTGATGAAACGGGCCGACTTTTTAGGCCACCTGATGGCCGACCGGATCGGCATCGCCGTGGCCGGTTCGCACGGCAAAACGACCACCACGGGCCTGATTGCCCATATTCTGATGGAAGCCGAGCTGGACCCGACGGTGATTGTGGGCGGGGTGCTGCCGTCGCTGGGCGGCAACGGCCGTTTCGGCGAAGGTGACTACTTTGTGGTGGAAGCCGACGAGTACGACCACATGTTCCTGGGCCTCAAGCCCGAAGTGGCCATCATCACCAACATCGAGCATGACCACCCGGACATCTTCCCCAGCGAAGAGGCGTACCAGGCGGCGTTTGCCCAGTTTGCTAAACTGCTGCCCGAAGGCGGCCACCTGATCACCTGCGCTACGGACCCGGGAACGGCCGCTCTGCGTGAACAGCTCAATCTGGGAGGCATTCAAACCACCACCTACGCCATCGGCACAAGCGAAGGCAAACAAAACAAAGCCGACTACCTGGCGCTCGATTTGCGCGCCAACCAGCTGGGCGGCACCGATTTCCTGGTAGAAACCGAAGGGCAGATGATTGGCCTGGCCCGGCTGCGCCTGCCCGGCGAACACAACGTGCTCAACGCCCTGGCGGCGATCATCGTGGCCACCGACTTGGGCATTGATTTTAACGTCATCCGCGCCGCATTGGGCAGCTTTAGCGGGGTCAACCGCCGCTTTGAGCTGATTGGCGAGGTGGCCAGCGTGACCATCATCGACGATTACGCCCACCACCCCACCGAGATTGAGGTGACACTGAAGGCGGCGCGGCAGCGCTACCCGGGTCGGCGTATTTGGGCGGTGTGGCAGCCGCACACCTTCAGCCGCACCAAGCTGCTGCTGGACAAATTTGCCACCTGCTTTGCCGACGCGGATAAGGTGGTGGCGCTGGATATTTACCAAAGCCGGGAAAAAGATTCGCTGGGGTTGGATACGGCCGTTGTGCTGCAAGCCATGAACCACCCCTCCGCCGTTCACATTCCCGATCTGGACGATGCGGCCAAGTACATTCTGGACCGGGTACGGCCGCACGATGTGGTCTTAACGCTGGGCGCGGGCGACGGCAACAAGGTGGCCCAGCAAGTTTTGGCGGGCATTCAACTGTGGAGTGATGCATGAACGTGAGAACCTCAATTCGGGTATCGGCCATTCAGGAGTTACAGGCAGCGTTTGAGGAGCGGCTCAAGCTGGACGAGCCGCTGGCGCGCTACACCTCGGCCCGCGTGGGCGGCCCGGCGCAGCTCTTTTTGGTTGTGAACAGTGCGGCAGAGCTGGAAACGGCCGTGGCCATCGCCTACAAAAAGCACATTCCCTACACCCTGCTCGGCGGCGGCTCCAATATTCTCGTCTCCGACTATGGCGTCAGCGGCCTGGTGATCATGAACAAGGCGCGGGCGATTACCTTCCGCCACACTGGGGCCAATGTCATTTGCACGGTGGAATCGGGCATGAATTTGTCCTCGCTGGCGCGGCAGTGTATTGGCAAGGGGCTGGGTGGCCTGGAATGGGCCGTCGGCGTGCCGGGCACGGTGGGCGGGGCAGTGGTGGGCAATTCCGGTGCCCACGGCTCCGACATGAACCACAATTTGCGAGCGGCCGTTATTTGGGAACCGGGCCGCGGCCAGCGCATCTACGGCAACAACGAGATGAACTACGATTACCGCGACAGCGTGCTTAAGCAAGAGCAAGGGCGCGATTTATCCCGCCGCGTGGTGCTCAGCGCCGAGCTGGAGCTAACGCCGGAGCCGGTGAACGTGCTCATCGCCCGCGCCGATGGCTTTACGGCCCACCGCAAACAAACCCAGCCGGGCGGTGCGACCGTCGGTTCCATGTTCAAGAATCCAGAAAATTATTACGCGGGCTATTTGATTGACGCCGCTGGCTTGAAAGGGTTCAGCGTTGGCGGGGCGTCCATTTCGGAAAAACACGCCAACTTTTTTGTCAACGATGGCACAGCCACGGCCGAAGACATTCGCGCCCTCATCGCCGAAGCGTGGAACAGCGTGCGCGAGCAGTTTGGCGTGGAGCTGGAACTTGAGGTGGAGTTGGTGGGTGATTGGGACTTTCAGTAATTGGGTAACTGGTAATTAGTAATTACCCAATTACAAATTACTAATTACAAATATTTTATGAGCGAAAACAGGCAACAAAAACTACGGGTCGGTGTGATTTTCGGCGGGCGGTCGGGCGAGCATGAAGTGTCGCTCAACTCGGCGCAGTCGGTGATGCGCGCCCTGAACCCGGACAAGTACGAGGTGATCCCGATTGGCATCGACAAAAACGGCCGTTGGCTCACCGGTGATGTTGTGGGCACCCTGACGGAAGGTAAGGCCAGCCACCACGCCACCCTGCTGCCCGACCCGCAAGCCACCGGCTTGATGCAGCTGGACGAGGGTGAGAGCGGGGGGTTAACGGCGGTATCCCAGCTCGACGTTATTTTCCCGGTGCTGCACGGCCCGTATGGCGAAGATGGCACGGTGCAAGGGCTACTGGAGCTGGCCAACCTGCCCTACGTCGGCGCGGGTGTGGTGGGTTCCGCCGTGGGTATGGACAAAGCGATTTTTAAGAACGTGATGATGGCCAACGGGCTGCCCGTGCTGCCCTGGCTGCTGGTGCAGAGCAAGGATTGGCGGCAGCGGCCGTATGACATCATGGCCGAAATTGAGGCGATTTTGGCTTACCCGGTCTTTACCAAACCGGCCAACCTGGGCTCCAGCGTGGGCATCAGCAAATGCCGCAGCCGGGACGAGCTGCGTGTTGGCCTGGACGAGGCCGCCCGCTACGACCGGCGCATCGTGGTGGAGCAGGGCGTGACGGTGCGCGAGCTGGAAGTCTCCGTGCTGGGCAACGACCAGCCGGTCGCCAGCGTGGTGGGCGAGGTGCGCCCGCGCCGCGACTTTTACGACTACGTCGCCAAATACAT
>CAUJGI010000190.1 GCA_963169155.1 Chloroflexota bacterium | reverse complement strand
CAGCCGACGGAGCGGCGCAGGAGTTCAAACTGGATGCGGTTGTCGACGGCCGTTGCCAACCGTACCCACTCACGCTGCGGCCGCCGCCGGTCGAAGCCCAGGCTGATGACGCCGGGGTTTGGTCCTGGCTGCAAATGCACAAAACCGCCGATGGGAATGCCGTTTTTCTCGTACCACGGGCCGAGGCCATAAATGTAGCGCCCCTCGTGCACCACCCAACCGATTACTTCTTCCTGGGTCTGGTCATCAACAAACACGACGCGCTGCCGTGGGGAGGTGCTGGGAGGGAACAACGGCCGTATCCGGGCACTCAGCGGAATGACCCCGGCATGGCGGTGGGGGAAGAGCAAGGTGAAAACCACGGGCTGCGGCGCGGGCGGTTCGGGCAGGTCAGACCATTCATCGTCCAGCTCCCGCTCCAGCAGCAGCAGCTGTGGGCTGAGCAGCGCCCGGTCGTGGGGGATGGGCTGGTAAAGCAGCCGGTCTGGCGTTTTCTGCACTTCTTCCGGCTCCATGCGGCGCAGGAACCAGGCCACATTCCCCTTAGGCGCAACTTCATCAAAGCGGGGATCGGCCAGCAGGTGGTAGTTTAATGAAAAGTGCTGTACCGACGGCTCCAGGGCAGAGTCCATATCCAGTTGGGGAACAATTTCGGCAGTGGGCAGCGGCCCGCCATTGCTGATTTCCAGCACCGCTTCGGCCAGGTGCAAATGGCCGGCGTTTACTTCGGCCATGAGCTGCTTGACAAACCAGACGTCACCCAGCTTCACAAATTCGGCGCGGTCTTTGAGCTCTTGGGACACGGCCGTTTTCACCCGGTCACTATAGCGCTGCACCAGATCATCCACGTCCACCTGCACCAGCTCGGCCAGGGCGTTGCCATCGGTGGCGTTGAGCACGTGGTCGCCTGGCAGCGCGGCAGCAAACTCGCGATTTTCGTCATCAATACCGACGGTGATGACCTTAAACTGGCCATCGTGCGGATTGTAGCCATCGCGAACGGCCGTGACGTTGCCGTGAGCAAATTGCAGCGCAGGGAACACTAGCTGTGATCCCACTTCATAACTGTTTTGCGGTTGGTAAATGGTGCGTCCAGACAGCTTCTTTTTCACCGCATTAGTCTCTTCGGCCACACGGTAAGCAATAAGCATGCGCGCAATTTCATGAGCAGTTTGCGGCCGTTCTACTTCCAGAAAATGGTTGTAAATCTGCTCAATATCTGTATTGGTTAGGGCAAAATTCGGTCCCCAATAAGATTCATTTTGGGTTCGGGGCTGAATCACAACGTTCTCCTCGTACAGGGAAAATTCGGTATTTGAACGGCCAGCTTTCAGGATAGTAACGCCTTTTTAAACGCAAAAACAAGCGGCCACTCAGGGCAAGATTATACCAATCTGCCCCCCCTACGCCAATGTAACCAGGAAAGGGCAAAGGATAAGCTAGGGGTAGGTTGTCTCCAGCCACTGCAAGCCGTTCACTGGCACGCCGTGCACGCGTAAATCCCAGTGCAGATGTGGTCCGGTAGACAGGCCCGTCGAACCGCCTGCGGCAATGGTTTGGCCCGCAGCCACCACATCACCCACGGTCACAAACGTCTCCGACAGATGGAAGTAGGCCGAGAATATGCCCTGGCCGTGGTCTAGAATGACGGTGTTGCCGCGCAGCTCCAGAAACTCGTTAAACACCACCGTGCCGTTGGCCGGTGCCAGGATGGGAGTGCCTTCAGTGCCTGCAAAATCCACTCCGGTGTGGTACACGTACACCGGGCCGCCATTGTAGGAGCGTGGGTCGCCGTAACCCGCCGTAATCACTGCGCCGGGCACAGGGGAGGTAAACAGCCCCTCCCATTGGCGCGGCTCGGTGCTGGTGAGGTAAATGGAAGCGAGCATTTCATCTTCCTGCTGGCGCACCTCGGGATTATCATCGACGGGAATTAATTGGAGTGAGTAATTGCCGGGGTCTACCTGCACCTGCTGGGTAAACGGCCGCCACGGCTGGCTGCCGGAACCTTCCAATCGCAAAGTAAACAGCCCCGGCTGGGCAAAGGCGTCGATGCCCACCAGGGCAGCAAACCCGTCACCCTGCGGGAAAAATTGCAGGGATTGGTCGCCGAATGTGCCCGACGGCCGTCCCTCCAACACATTCTCCACATAGATAGAAACGGTATTGCCCGGAATGATGGGAAACGGCCGCAGCACCACCTGCTGCCACTCGCCGGTTAAAGCCTGGTAGGGGGCGTCACCGGGAATGCGCAGCCGCTGCCCGGTGAAGAGGTAAGCCGGGTACGGCAGATCGTTGGCAGCGGCCAGGGCCAGCGGGGCGATGTTGTACCGGGCGGCGATGGTGGTTACCGTTTCACCGGGGGCCACGACGTGCGGCAGGCCGGTGACCGGTTGGGGCAGCGACGAGCCGGTGCGGCTGACCACCGTCACCGTCTGGCCCGCGGCGGGCGCCTGAGCTGGGTTGATCATGCGGTTGGCTTGCAAAACGGCCGTCGGGGTGGTGTTAAAAACGGCCGCAATCTGCGCCAGCGTATCGCCGCCACCCACGGTGTAAACCGTCGCCACCGCTTCCCCACTTCCACCCGGCACGATGAGCGTCTGGCCGACAAATAAATTGTCGGCATTGGCCAGGCCGTTTAGCGCCAGCAGCTCTTCGATGGTGATGTCGTACAGGCTGGCGATGTAGGTGAGGTTTTCCCCCTCGGCCACGGTGTGCACGCGGGGAATGGGCAGGCTGCCGTCATCGGGATTGGGCGTGGGGGTGGGATCGGCCGTTTGCGCCAGCGCGGGCGCGGGCAGCAGCAACAGCAGCAGTAAAAACAGTCCAATACGTTTCATAAAAAGAAGTTTTATCAAAGATTTCGCAGATTGAAACGATTAAAAATCTGGCAAATCGGCAAAATCTTTGACCCCAAATCCTGAAAAAAGCGCCGCACCTTTAGCCGGGGGCTTCAGCCCCAGGTACTGCGACGAATTGAATATGATCGCCCACCTTCACCCGGTTCACCAAATCCGGCTGGCCCTCGATAACATAGCGGGCGGGGGCGGGCGGCACGTAAGAAGGTCGCCAGGGCTGGGCAACGACCGTGCCCACCACTTCCCCGGCGTTGTTTACCCAAATCACGCCCAGGTCAAAAAAGACAAACAGCATGTGGATGGCGGTGTTTACCCGGTTGTCTTTGGCTTCCACCAGCACCAGGCCATCCTGCGGCCCCAGCGTGCGCCGGAAGGTAAAGCCGCGCAGCTTACTGCCGAAGCTGTCACACCATTTGGCCTGGGGAATGAGAACGTTGCCGCTTTCTACG
>CAUJGI010000189.1 GCA_963169155.1 Chloroflexota bacterium | reverse complement strand
AACCCGGACCCGACGTTTTACCAGCTCACCGTGGCCGACGCCGTCGCCAGCGGCAAGCCAACCGTGGTGGGTTTTATTACGCCCGGCTTGTGTGAAACACGCTGGTGCGCCCCGGTGCTCAACAGCGTGGCCACCGTGCGCGACCAGGTCGGCGACGCGGCCAATTTTATTCACATTGAGGTGTACGCAGATTTCCAGGCGCTTACTTACGTGCCAGAAATGGCCGAATGGGGCTTGCAGACCGAACCGTACGTCTTTGTGCTGGACGAGGCGGGCCGGGTGACGGCCTCGCTGGCCGGGCCGGTTTCGCCGCGCGAGCTGAGCCAGGCGCTGGATGAGGTGCTGCCGTGAAGCGATGGTGGCTGATTGGGCTGCTGCTGGGAATGACGGCCGTTTTCACCCCCCGCGCCCTGGCCCATGCGGAACTGGTTTCCGCCAGCCCAGCGCCCGGCAGCTCGGTGCAGGCGCTCACGGAGATCCGGCTGGAGTTTAGCGAGCCGGTAGGGAGTGATGTGCGCATCGACCTGATGCAAGATTTTGTCCCGGCGGCCGAACTGACCCCGGTGCTTGATCCAGACAGGCCCCACGTGGTCTTTGCGGCCGTTCCTCCCCTCCCCAGCGGCGTGTACACGGTGCAGTGGGCCGTTACCAGCTTGGATGGCCATCCCATCAGCGGCAGCTACAGCCTGGGGATCAACAGCACGCCGCCGACAACGGCCGTGCCGTGGTACCAATCCGTGTGGGCCCGGCTCTTTTTTTTGCTGTGCGGCGTGGGCGTTACGGTCTATGTGCTGCGCCAATGGCGGCCTAAATCCACGCCAGTCCGTGAGCCGCGCAGTTAGAAAAGATCTTCCAGGGACGTTTTTGCTTCGCAAACGGGGCAAATAAACCAGCCCTGTTCCCACTCCGTGTCGCCTAGCTCCAGCTCGCTGTCGCAGTTGGGACAAATGACGATGTCATCGGCATCGGTTGGTGCCTCCACATCCAGCAGTGCCCGCGCTTCTTCCAGGAATTGCATTGGAACCCGAACGTATGCGGTGCCCAATGGTCCGCTCATAAAGCCAAACGCTTTTCCCGCACTTTCCTGCACAGCCTGCGCTGGAATCTCGGCCGCTTGCAAGCGCTGTACCAGCATTTCTGCCACGATAATCCCGTTGGTTTCCAGGACGGTGGCCCACGTTGTCTCTTCCATTTTGTACCCCCACATTTTGCCAAACAAAAGGTTGGTAAGGTAAAAGCAGTATAGATGGGGTTAGGAACGGCCGTCAATCTTTCCGCGTCAGCCGCGCCGGCCCGCCCCTACGTCATATTTCGAATTGCTGTGAAAAACCCTGCTATCCTTGACCAGTCAATTGTCTTCATCTAGGTAAAAGGTTACCATCGCAGAATCTTGAGGGCGTAACCAAAAGAGGACAGGCATATGAAGTTTTTAGTGACTGGTTTTGAACCCTTTGGCACGAGCGTCATCAATCCATCGGAACAGGTGGTACGGGCGCTGGCGGGTAAGGCGTTTCAGGGGTTTGCGGTGGAAACGGCCGTTCTCCCCGTGCATCGTCATCTTGGGCCACAAACCCTGCTGAACCACGTGCAGCGGCACCAGCCTGATGCCGTCATTTGCCTGGGTGAGGCAGGGGGGCGTACGGCCGTTTCCATCGAACGCGTCGCGGTGAACTTGCTCGATTTTGGCATCGCCGACAACAACGGGCTGGTGGTGCAAGACGAACCCATCGCAGCCGATGGTCCGGCGGCCTACTTTGCCACCCTGCCCGTACGCGCCCTGCAGCAGGCAGTGCTGGCCGCAGGCATCCCCGCCGAGCTGTCGCTGAGCGCCGGGGCATTTTTGTGCAACCAGGTGATGTATGAGCTGCTCCACTTTCTGGCCAGGCAGCAGTTGGCCGTTCCCGCCGGTTTTGTCCATTTGCCGCTGCTGCCACAGCAGGCCGCCAGCCAAAAGCCGCTCCGCCCCAGCATGGCGCTGGAGGTGATGGTAACGGCCGTTACCACCATCCTGCACACCCTCTACAACGGGCCGCAAAATCCTACCCTGGCCTGATCCTGTCCCAATGGCCGATGTGCCCGAGGACGGGCTTTGCTTTAATTGAATCCAGCTTATCTTCCCAAACAGTTGACAGCCACCACTCAATCGATGTGACTGTCAACTTTGGTTTCTAGCAGATGCGGCTGACTTCCCCGAGTGCATTACATCTGGCGAAACATACAACTACAGAACAACAGGTACACGGCATGCCGTACCTACAGATTCTTTCGCCATGGTTGACGCCACTGGGTGTCTACAAAGTACTTAAGTCCTGACATATCCCAATGTAACAGTTTTCGTAATCATTCACACCTAACTTTTGGGCAGCTAAGTAAATTTAGACTGCTTTGGCCCAAACCAAAGCATTGGGGAGCCAATGAACACAGAGAAGAGATCACCTTATTCAGTTATTGGGATATTTGCCGTTTTTCTGACCACCTTCATGGTTCTGACGGGAGCGTACATGCAGCCTGCAGAACCAAAATCCAGTTATTTGGTACAAGCCGCCGACCTGGCGACAGCGAGAACGGCCGTTGAAGCCGTCGGTGGTGCCGTTACCCACGAATTAGCTATCATCAACAGCGTTGGCGCTCAGCTGACCGCTAATCAACAAGCCATGCTGGCCACGCGCGAGGAAATAAGCCTCGTCGTGGAAAACAGCAATTTGGCAGTGTCTGGCGGACCAAGTCAGCCAGACACCTTTTTCCCCAGCCTCATAGGGGCAGCCCAACTGCATCAAGCGGGCATCACCGGTGACGGTGTCACGGTGGCCGTTGTCGACACCGGTATCTGGCATGTTGGCGCTCTCAAGAGTCATATTGCTGTCCAATATGATGCCATTGCGAATAAGATCACAACAGCCAGCGGCGACGCCAGTGGTCACGGTACGCACATCAGCGCCATTATCGCGAGTGATGCCCGCAGCAAGGGAACCAATTTGTACAATGGCATTGCCCCCGACGTAAACCTGGTCAATATCATTGCTTTTGACAAAAATGGCACAGGCAATTACCTGGATGTTATTCGCGGTATTGACTGGGCCGTCTCTCATAAAGATGAATATAACATCCGCGTGATGAATTTATCTTTTAGTGCCACCCCCCAGTCTTATTACTGGGACGACCCAATCAATCAGGCAGTCATGCGTGCCTGGCAAGCGGGAATTGTTGTGGTAGCAGCCGCAGGCAACAGTGGTCCAAACCCCATGACCATTGGCGTACCGGGTAACGTGCCATACGTTATTACCGTCGGGGCAATGTCCGACAACTACACACCTGCCGATGGCAAAGATGACATTCTGGCCTCCTTCTCGGCAGCGGGGCCAACGGTAGAAGGATTTGTGAAGCCGGATATTGTTGCACCGGGGGGGCATATGTTGGCCGCAATGAAATCGAGTTCTGCAATTGCCACAGCCCACCCAGATTATTATTATGGCGGCAATTTATTCACCATGTCGGGCACGTCGCAAGCAACGGCCGTTACCAGCGGTGTGGTTGCCTTAATGCTGCAAAATGACCCCAGCCTGACCCCGGATGAGGTGAAATGTCGGTTGATGAGCTCAGCGCATACGGCCGTTGCTGAAAATGGCGATCTGGCTTATAGCATCTTTCAACAAGGGGCTGGCCAGGTCAATGCCTACGATGCCGTGTACAGTACAGCCAGCGGCTGCGCCAACCAGGGACTTGATCTCGCGGCAGACCTGGACGGAACTGCCCATTTTGGTGGCCCAGCCATGCAAGATGAAGATGGGAACTTTACCATCATGGACACAGATGGTTTTGCCTGGAGCGGTGGCTTTGCCTGGAGCGGCGGCTTTGCCTGGAGCGGTGGCTTTGCCTGGAGCGGCGGCTTTGCTTGGAGCGGTGGCTTTGCCTGGAGTGGCGGCTTTGCCTGGAGTGGTGGCTTTGCCTGGAGCGGCAGCCGCGTCTCCTCCGAAAGCCTGACAAAAAGCGCAGCACAGATAGGCAGCTGGGTACCTCAAGAATAAGAGTGTAAACAAATCAAATCGTTGACGCCTTACCGTATGTAAAAGCGGGAAATTTATTTGAATTAAGCCGAGACATTTCTCCCGCTTTTACTTGAGTAATTGGCAGATTCCACGCTCATTTATTTTGAAAAGCTTTCTGCCAATTACATAAAACTGTCCTTGTTGTCTGTATAATCAAGGACAGTTTTTTTGAATCTA
>CAUJGI010000188.1 GCA_963169155.1 Chloroflexota bacterium | reverse complement strand
CCAATCGTTGGGTTCGGCCGAATCTGGCTGAATGACAGGCGTAGGCGAAGGAGTTGCCGTCGGTGTGGGCGAGGGAGTTGGCGGCGTTGGTGGCTCTTCCAAAACGATAGCCAGATCGTACATGCCGTCATAAACGGTTGCCTTCTCAACTACCAGCACGTACCAACCGTCGGTGGGTGCCGTGAAGGTAAGGCTTGAGCCAACGTCGGCCGTCGTCCGGTCGTCATTCTCGGCCGCCAGCTGCCCCTGCCAGATAAGCTCCAGGCGGGTATCCAGCCCCAGAAAGACCGTTGTGTCGAGTCGCAGCCGCTGACCGGCTTTGAGAAAACCGGTAAAAACATCCCGGTCGTCGCCCACGAGGGTCAGACCTGAAATCAGGCCAAAACCCAGGGTCACGGCGCTGCTTACGTCGTCGTTTGGCTCAAAACGATCGGGGCCTAACAAGCCTTCCGGGGTGGGCGTGGGCGTGACCAGATCAGGCGTTGCGCTCACCGTCGGCGTCAGGGTGATGATAACCGGTGTGGGATTTGCCCCACCGTCCTGGGCCTGCGCCTGTTGGGCCAGAGTGATGAATCCCAGCAATGCTAAAGTGACGAATCCAGACAGGAGGATATAGGTGCGTGTACGCATTTATGCCAGCTCCATGGTGATGTCGTCTGGCTCATCCAGCGGCAAAGAGATAAACGTAATACTGACCCACTCGTCGGCCAGCTTATCAAAATGGTGTTCTCGCGACAGACGCCCCGCCTCAACCATCGCGTTATTCACAAATACGATACAGCCCATGGCACGCCACTCTCTTACGTGCGCCATGACCACCGCTTCGATTGGCGGGCCAAGTCGCTTTTTGGCCTCATTGGGGTTAAACGTTGGCTTATCGTAGAAAACAGTAATGGCAACTAATTTGTGTTTCATGGCTATCTCCTTTTTGTTCTTGGAAAGAGAATTAAATATCTGTGGCGTCATCTTCTGATTGCGACAGCGCCACTGGAAGTTTGGTCGTTGATTGTGGCACCACCAGCGCTCCCGGCAGCGCCGCCAGATCGCTGAGGAGTTCGCGGACTTGCTCCAGGCGATAGCCTGAACCAGTGAGCTCAGCCTGTGCTTCAGTCTGCCGCCCCACCTGGATCATCTGCGCCAACCGTGCCAGGTCCGCTGGTGAGAGACGCAGTTCCCTGGCACCAGCCAGCACACCACGAATGGTGCCGGTTTGCCCGGCAAAGCCAACCGGCGAACCAATGGCCGCAGCGACATCCTGCTCGGTGGCCGATTGGTTAGCCACAGCCGCCTCGCCGATTGCCTGCGCCAGTTCACCGCGTGTCAAGCGCCGTTGGGGCAGCAGGACCATATCGGCTACGGCCGTTAGCTGGGGGTCGCTGAGTGGGGTATTGCTCTGTTCCCGAATAACCTCCAGCGCCGCCCCGCCCTGAAAAACAGACAATATTTCGGCATCATTTAGACCTTCCGCCCGGTAAGCCGCCAGCTGGGCCGCGGCGGCAGTGACCGCCTGCTGCACCGCCTCGGCCGTATGCTGGTTCACAGCACTGCTCAGAAGCGCGCTGTTTTGTGGACCGGCTTGAAACAGCAGCGTTTGCTGCGCCACCTTGCCCGCCGGAGTGTCGGGAGCTGACAAACGAGCCACAATCGCCTGGAACTGCTGCTGCCGAGCCTCTGAATGCGGTGCCAGACGAATCGCAGGCGCTGAGACAGTTGCTGGGGAGCGGCCATCGTCAATGTGTTCTGGCTCACCCATTGGGATGAAATCCCCAACCATTCCCGGCGGTGGCTCCAGCGGCGGGTCATCTTGCAGCCATTCGGGAATCGGCCCATTCACTGGAGGCATCCTGCTCTCCAACGGCGTACGGCGTCGCTTGTTGGGCGGCAAAGCGGTTGTCTGGTCGCCGGAGCCTTTGGCCTGTTCGATCAGGTCGCTGGCCTGGCCTCGGGTCAATGAATCAGGCAGCTCAACCTGCAGAAAACGCAGGTACGCCAGCTGCTGCGGCGTAGCCGGGGAATCTCGCCAGGCTGGGGGCTGCGGTGTGGCCTCACGGCGACTGCCGGATGGACGGCTGATCGATTGGCTGCGTCCGGAGCTGCCGTTTGTCCCTGGCGTAGTGTGGTCTGCCGTGCCAGGGAGGCTGACCGGCTCCCCATCGCCATCAAAAGCGGTGTCCCGGAAGCTATTTCGGCCGCCCCCTATCTGGTCAAAAGCTGCCCGCAGCGAAGGTGAGGTACGCATCGCCATCCATGGGCTGGAACCAGAGCCTGACATAGCCGCACCGGCTCGGAAATAATCCAGGGTGTCAGGGTCATGGGCCTGGACTTCCCCATCCAAAAAGTTGCGGCCAAAGGTTCGGAACTCGTGAGCGCCTTCGATGACCGTGCGCACCATCTCGGATTTCCCCAGCGCATAACCCGCAACCGTCTTCAACTGCCGTACCCGGCCATCGGCTTTGCTGGCATCCAGCCCGGTATAGAGACCATCAGCTTGCTGGTCTGCCCGCAGGGCGGCAGCGGCTGTCATCGCCGCACCACCTACAGCCAGGGCTGCCCCGCCAGTTACGGCCGCACCGGCCAGGGCCAACGTACCGCCAACAACTTCCGCCCCGGTTTTGGCCAGCGCCATGCCCCCAGCACCGCCAGTGATGGTGCTGCCGCCAAAGAGGTCTATGGCTGCCGAAGCCAGCTTGAGGGCGCTTTTAATGCGCCACAGGAGGACGATACAAACCAGGAAGCTGGCACCAATGTAAAGTCCGATGCCCTGCTGGGCGGCTGCCACCAAAAGACTCAACATGATGGCCGTGATGATCACGCTCATGAGCGTCTCGACCAGGAGATTGATGAACTGGCGCAGATAGGCGGCTAAGAACGCCTGGGTGTAAATGAAAAAGGCAAACACCATGGCAATGGGTACCCCGGTGTAAAGAAACATGGCCAC
>CAUJGI010000187.1 GCA_963169155.1 Chloroflexota bacterium | reverse complement strand
TGGGGTGAGGGTAAATTTAAATGCCCAGCGCCACCACAAAGCCAATGGCGTGGGTGTCGGTGTGGGAGAGGCTGATGTCCCACTGAGTCAGCCCCTGGCTGGCGGCCAGGGCGCTGGCCTGGTTGTGCAGCACCAGTTGGGGCTTGCCACGGCCGTCGCACACCACTTCCACATCGGTCCAGCTGATGTCGCCAATGCCAGTGCCCAGCGCCTTGCCCACCGCTTCTTTGATGGCAAACCGACCGGCCAGGCTGGGGATACGGCCGTTACAATACGTAATCTCCTGCCCGGTAAAAAAACGGTGCAAAAACCGGTCGCCGTGGCGCTGAATGCCCCGTTCGATGCGGGCTATTTCGATCATGTCTACACCAACGGCGAGCATAGTTCACCCAATTTCGTTTAAGGCGATTGGGTAATTAGGTAATTAAGTAATTAGGAAATGGCTTAATTACTCAATTACCCAATTACTCACTCTTCGGTCCGGCAACGACAATGCCTAATTTTTCCGTGCTCAGGTATTTCTGGGCGGCGGCCTGCACCCGCTCTGGCGTAATGGCCCGCACCAGGTCGGGATACTCCAGCAGGTAGTCCAGCCCCCAATCGTACAGCGCCATGTCGGAGAGGACGCTGGCGATGCCGCTGTTGGTTTCCAGCCCCACGGGCAGCGAGCCGATGCGGTACGCCTGGCTGTCGGCCAGCTCGGCCGCGGGCACGGGTTCGTTTTGGATGCGGGCAATTTCGTCCACGATGCTGCTGATGGCCTGCTCGACTTTATCTGGGCTGACGCCTGCGGCGGCTGACCAGGCACCTGGACCGAGGCCGCCCTGCAGGCTGCTGTAGGCGTAGTAGGCCAGCCCCTGCGCCTCGCGCACGTTTTTGCCGATGCGCCCCATCATGCCAAAGACACCCAGGACTGTGTTCATGAGGCTGGCGTCCAGATAGTCGGGGGCGCTGCGCGGTGGGCCAGGACGGCCGAGAGCGATGTCGCTCTGGTATTTGTCGGGCATGACGTGGTGGTGGTGCAGACGGCCGTCTGGCAGCACCAATTCTGGCATGGTGGGCATCGGCTGCTGGCTGGCGCTGCGCCAATCACCCAGCACCTGGCTCACTTTGGCCACAGCCTGGGCGGGTGTCAGTGCTCCTACCAGGCAGATGACCATGCCGCGCGGCCCGTAAAAATCGGTATGAAAGCGCTGCACGTCGGCCGTGGTGAGGCCGGGCACGGTTTGCAGGGTGCCGTTTTGGGAACGGCCGTACGGATGATGGGGGTAAATCAGCTGGCGAAACGCCTCGCTGGCCATTTGTTGGGTGTCGTTGGCCCGCATTTGCAGCCCGGTGATGATCTGCCCTTTGAGCTGGTTGAGCAGCGGTTCGGGGAAGGCGGGCTGGCGCACCACGTCGGCCAGCAGGTGCAGCACCAGGTCGGCGTCTTCGGCCAGGGACTGCGCCGAGAAGGAGGTGAGGTGGTAGCCGCTGCTGAAGCCCAGCTCCGCGCCGACTGATTCCAGCCTTTCGTAAATTTCGTCGAAGCTGACCTGCTGGCTGCCGCGCATGAGGGAAACGGCCGTAAAGTTGGCCAATCCACCCTGTTCCGGCGTTTCTGCCAGCGCTCCGGCGCGCAAATACCCCTCAATCACCACCGATTGGGCGCCGGGACGTTCATAGACCAGCACCGTAATGCCGTTGGGCAGCGTTTCCCGGTGAATGTTGGCGCTGCTGGGATAGTTGTGAGAATCAGTCATAGTTGCTCGTTTGTTAGTGGCGAGTTTGCCAGTTTGCGAGTGGAAGCAATGCTGTTACTCGCTACTCGCCAACTCGCTACTCTTCGGATGATAACATTCACACCGTTCCCCACCAAATGCCGGTGCATTCTGGCAGGATGGTCAGCCGGTCGGCCAGGATGCGGTCAGCCAGCGCGTCGCCGAAGAAGAAGCGGGTGAGATAGGCGGCTTCCTCGGGGGATTGGAACTGGTAGTCGGTGCGAATCCAGGTGTGGTTCAGCTGGTAGGTTTGGGTCCACCAATCGTACAGCTCGGCCAGATAGTCGGTTGGCGGGGTGGGCTCTTCAAACCCGGTGCCCAGCGTTTCCAGCAGGATGAAGGTGCCGCCAGGCTTGAGAATGCGCTGCATTTCGGCAATCATCTGCCCCACTTCGTGCCGCCATGTGTTTGGAAACCAGCCGCAGGCGTGGGCAAAGCTCCAACCCTCGATGGCAATGTCGGCGCTGTGGTCGGGCAGGGGCAGGTGGGCGTTGTCGGCGTGGTGCAGCTGCCAGTTGTGCCAGCCGCCAGCGCGCAGTTTCTGCTCGGCGACGCTGAGCATGTGGGCGGAGCCATCGCCGGCGTGGATGTGGGCCACCAGCGGGGCCAACATGCAGGTGAGCCGCCCGGTGCCGGCGCCAAATTCGACGACGTTTGTGTTGGTGAACGGCCGTATCCGTTCCAGCGCGGGCAGTAAATTCCCCTGGTAATCTTCCGGGACAATCATCGCCTCATATGCTTCAGCTTTGGTGGCGTAAATGGTTTTGAAATCCATAGGTTGGGTAATTGGGTAACTGAGTAATTGGGTAATTGCGCCAGGGCGGAGCAATGGCTCAATTACCTGATTACTTAATTACTTCTCTCCTTTTTCGCATATTCAACTTCTAAAAATGAGTCCAGTTCGGCTAACTTTTCATCGCGGCCCAGCACCACCAGGGTGTCGCCTTCTTCCAGGACAGTGGAGGAGGCAGTACCAAGGCGGAGGCGGGCACGGCCGTCTTCGCTGCGGCACTCCACCAGGCCAATCACGTTCAGGTCAAAATGACGCCGAAAATCAATGTCGATGAGCGTTTGATAGGCCCAACTGGCCGGTATCGACACGCGGCGCACGCTGACGCCGGGCAAAATCTGGCGGCTTTCGTAGGTGTCGCGCTGCGTGCGATAAATCGTTTGCTCGTGAGCCAGAATGGTGCCGATGACCATCATAAACAGCGCTGGCACCATGTAGACCGAACCAAATGCCTCGACGGCAAACAAAATGGCGGCTAACGGCACGTTGGCGATGGACACCAGGCTGGCCACCATCGCCGGGACGATGAGCACCATCGGTTCATAATCAAACACGTTGGCCAGGGTCGAGGCGATCATGGTGCCAAAAAAGAGGGTGGGCACCAGCAGCCCGGCCGACCCGCCTGAAGTAATGGTGGCCAGGGTGGCAATCATCTTGGCTACCAGGGCAATGAGGGCCACAGCAACGGTCAATTCCCCGGCAAAGGCCATATTAACCACCGATTCGCCTGGTCCCAGCACCAGTTCCAACCCGTGATCCGTCAGATCAAAATATTGGGTGATGTAGTGCACGGTGATGGCCACTACGCCGGTGACAAAAGCGCCCAGCATATGCCGCCGCCAGATGTTGGGCTGCCGTTCATGAAAGCCATGCTCAAAGCTGATACGCAGCCGCCGGAAATATTGGCTGACCAGGGAGACACAAATGCCGAGCAGCAGCAGCACGCCAAAGTAGCGCCAGGATGTGGGCGGCACGTAGAGCAACTCGGTCTCAAACGGCACGGGATGCGCTTCTGTCACCAGGTCGGTGAGGAAAAAGGCAACCATGGCGGAAATGAGGGCGTAGACGAGCTTTTCGATGACGGGGCGGTAGCGGTACATTACTTCCGAGGCGAAGAAGGCGGCGGTGAAGGGGGTACCCAGCAGCACGGCCACGGCGGCGGCGATGCCGCTGAGCTGGGCCGTCTGCAAATGGTCCGTTTTGTCGGCGTACCACCAATTCCAGAAACGGCCGATCAGCCAAGGATGGCGCTTGCTGTCCTGGGTAACGCTGCGGGGCTTAAACAGCCCGGCAGAAACACTCTCGCCAATCAGGGTGACGCTGGCTTCCAGCCCGCCGCTGCCGCCGCTGCCCAGGGTCACCAGCGTGGCCAGGAATTTGCGGATGGCCAGCGAGAAAGTGGGCAGCTGCCAGCGCACCTCCACGCCTTCCTGCCCGGTGAGCGCCTGCTCAAACGATGGTTCCGAGGTGTAGTAAAGGGAGATGGCGCGTTCCAGGCCGTCGCCTTCGATGTCGTTGAGTTCGTGCATGTAGCCGCGTTTGTCGCGAAAATAAAGCACCGACGGCCGAAATTGGGCCAGCCAGGCTACGATCAGGGCACCCAACAGCAGCGGAATAAAAAGCAGCCAGGGGGAAGGGCCGGTTTCGATAAGGTGCAAAACGGTTTCGAACAGCCAATGAACAGAGGTTTTCAGGCTAAAGACAATGGCCCACACCACCACGCCAATGATGACCGACTGCAAAGCGAGGCGCTGCTCCTCTTCGTCAAAATATTTGGGAAGGTTGCGCACGATGTTGAGATGCTTTACTGCATCCAGAAGGGCGCTGCCGATGGATTTCATACCGGTTCATACCAGCCCACGGTGCGCTGCGACGGCCGTAAATACGTCGCCCGCACCCGCTCGATGTCCTCTAGGGTGATGCTGTTCAGGCGATCCAAAACCGTTTCGTACCAGGTGTAGTCGCCAATGACTGCCTCCGTCATGCCCAACAGCTGCGCCTGCCCGGTAATGCTCTCCCCGGCCAGGACAAATTCGGCCTTGGCCCGCTTGAGCGCCTTGGCCAGCTCCTGCTCGGTGATGGGCGTATTTTCCAGCCGGGCGAGTTCCGCATCCAGCGCCGCTTCCACTTCTGACAGCGTGCGGCCTGCCTGCACCACGGCGTTGATCGTGTACAGGAAAGGATCGCTGGTGGGCGTCAGGCTGCCGTAGGCGCTGGCTGCCAGCTCGGTGTTGACCAGCGCTTTGTACAGGCGCGAGCTTTTGTTGCTGCCGCCGCCGCCAAACATGCCCAGGCTGCTGCCCCCGGCAAAGGCGGCGTTGAGCAGCACCAGTGGCAAATAGTCGGGATGAGCGGCGGCTGGGGCGCGGTAAGCGACGGTGAGATAAGCCGTGTCGCCTGGCCCCTGCACCGCCACGCGCCGTTCTCCTTTTTGTGGCGGTTCGTGCCGGGTTACCGGGCTGGTTGGTTCACCCGCAGGTAAATGGCCAAACTGCGCGTTAATGCGCTGCATCATGTCGGCCGTGGCAAAGTCGCCCCCGGCCACGACGATGGCGTTATTGGGCACGTAATGCCGCTGGTAGTGGTGGTACAAATCGTAGCGGGTCATCGTGACCAGATCGGCTACATCGCCAATGACTTCGTGATGATAAGGGTGTACCCGGAAAGCTACCGAGGTCAGTTCTTCGCTGAG
>CAUJGI010000186.1 GCA_963169155.1 Chloroflexota bacterium | reverse complement strand
GCCGTGCAGTTAGGCAAGTTTAAGCTGCACAGCGGCCGAAAATCACGCATCTACCTCGACTTACGCCTGCTGGTTTCCCACCCCCAGGCCCTGCGCGAGGCGGTTGCGGCTTACCGCACCGTGTTAGATGGGCTGACGTTTGATTTGCTGGCGGCCACGCCGCTGGCCGGGCTGCCGTTAGGCACGGCGCTGTGTCTGGAGCTGGACAAGCCGCTCATCTACCCACGGAAAACCGCGAAGAGTTACGGCACGGGCAAAGAGATTGAGGGGGTATGGCAGGTGGGGCAAACGGCCGTTGTCGTCGACGACCTCATTACCTCTGGCGATTCGATTTTGCAGGCCATCGTAGCGCTCAAAGCCGCCGGACTACAGGTGCAGCAAGCCGTGGTCCTCATCGATCGGGAGCAAGGGGGCATTGAGACAATGCAGGAGCAGGGGTACACCCTGTTCGCGGCAATGAAAATTAGCCAGCTCCTGTCCATCCTCGAAAAACACGAGCGAATTACCAGTAAGGAACACGCCAAAGTCGTCGAATCACTGCTGCTCAAACGGTAGACTGTTCACCGGCAAGATGGCTGGATTGGTCACGACCGTTTCCCTCGATTTCCTGCGCCACTGTTTAAAAATTGCCATACCCAGCAAAATAAAACCAAGCGGCCCTGTGATGGCATACAGCACATAATGGCTGTAAGGCGGTATCTGTAACCAGGTTGCAACCGAAAAGGTGACAATAGCACTGGTGGGCAGCGCCGCAAACGCCAACAGGTTCTTTAGCGCCAGCGGACCGGCGATCTCTGTGAGCAGCGAACGGCCGTCTTCGGGTCTGGCTTTTTGCAGGGGCACCATTAACAACAGCAAAAGCAGCGGCAGCACAACCAGCGCAACAGGGGCAGCGGGCACCGTTTGGATGGCAAAGTAGAGCAGCAGCAGGCCGGTAACGGCCGTAAATTCCCATTTGCCCACCTGAAAGCGAGCACCATCCAGCCGGTGCATCAGCCAGTAGCTGAAACCCAGGCCCGCCGAGCTAAGCAGGGCAAACCAGACAAAAGTGCCGGGTGTCGGCGTCTGTGACGGATGAATTTCCACCTGCCACATCAACAGCCACAGGCCAAACAGCACCCCGGTGGCCCCGGCGCGCTGCACCACCTGCCAGGCGCTCCCTTGCCGGATTGCAGTGGGCAGCCAATACCAACCCAGCCAGATGGTTAACAAGGCATGCCAGGACAGACCGGTAAGCGACAGGCTCAGCGGCAGTCCTTCGTAGGTGGTTTGCACCAGCACACCTTCGGCCAGCCAGCCAAACAGCGCGCCTGCCAGAAACAGCCCCCATTTATCCTGAATACGGAAGTGGGTGACGGCCGTTAAAAACACAAAACCGATCATTGAGTATGCCAGCAAAGTCATGGGTAAATCTTTCAACGCCATATGGCCCCAAAACATCATCTCTGAAAAAAAGAGCAAGATGTACCCATTGGCCAGGATAAAGAGCACTTTTTGGTATCGTTTCATTAAAATAAACTCTCCAATATCTTATTGGGAAAACTATTTGCCAATCACAGAATACCGGAAGATTCGTCAATTGTTGCAAAAATCAACAGGAGCAAATCAAAATGATTGATTTAACCCGTGGCACGGCCCACGATGTCTTTAGCTACAACAAAAATCCACTGGATGTCATCTTCTCCCCCCGCAGCGTGGCCCTGATCGGTGCCACCGAGCGCGAGGGCAGCGTGGGGCGCACCATCTTGTGGAACCTCATGACCAACTCGTTTGGTGGCACCATCTTCCCCATCAACCCCACGCGCGGCAGCGTGATGGGCATCAAAGCGTACCCCAGCATCGGCGAGGTACCGGAAAAAGTAGATCTGGCCATCATCGTGACCCCGGCGCGCACCGTGCCCGGCATCATTCGCGAATGTGTGGAAGCAGGCGTCAGGGGGGCCATTGTTATTTCGGCCGGGTTTAAGGAAATTGGCCCGGAAGGGGTGAAGCTGGAGCAAGAACTCCTGGCCGAAGCGCGGCGCGGCCACATGCGCATCATCGGCCCCAACTGCCTGGGGGTGATGAATCCCATCAGCGGGCTGAATGCCACCTTTGCCAGCGCCATGGCCCGCCCCGGTACGGTGGGTTTTATCAGCCAGAGCGGGGCGCTGCTCACCTCAATCCTCGACTGGTCCTTCCGTGAGAACGTGGGTTTTAGCTCTTTCGTCTCCATCGGCTCCATGCTGGATGTGGATTGGGGCGACCTGATTTATTACCTGGGCGACGATCCGCGCACCAAGAGCATCGTCATCTACATGGAGTCAATCGGCAACGCCCGTTCCTTCCTTTCGGCGGCGCGCGAAGTGGCCCTGGCCAAACCGATCATCGTCATCAAGCCGGGCCGCACCGAGGCGGCGGCCCAGGCCGCGGCTTCGCACACCGGTTCGCTCACCGGCAGCGACGAAGTGCTGGCGGCGGCTTTCCGTCGCTCCGGCGTGCTGCGCGTAGACTCAATCGACGACCTGTTCAACATGGCTGAGGTGCTGGCCAAGCAGCCCCGCCCGCGCGGCCCGCGCCTGACCATCGTTACCAATGCCGGTGGCCCTGGCGTGTTGGCCACGGATGCGCTGATCACCAACCGGGGCGAGCTGACTCA
>CAUJGI010000185.1 GCA_963169155.1 Chloroflexota bacterium | reverse complement strand
TAATCCGCGTTTTTCCGCGTCTATCCGCGGCCTATTTTCCATGAGCGGCGGCACATCACGAAGAATGAAAATTTGTAGGACGATTTTGCAAATTGTCCGGGCGTTTTACAAAATCGCCCCACACTTACGTAGGAGCATTTTGGGAGGTAATCGCACGCGGGGTTACGGCCGTAACAGAACCTTCAACTCTCCGGGCAGCGCCGCGCGGGCAAAAGCAGATTCGGCCTCCGCAAGCGGGTATTCGGCGGTGATGAGCGGGGCGGTGTGCAGGGTGCTCTCGGCCAGCAGGCGCAGCGCCGGGGCAAACGGGCCGCAGCGCGACCCCGTGACGGTTATCTCCCCCACGACAATCTTGGTGAGATCCACCTGGCTGCCCCCGGCAAAGGTGCTTTTGAGCGCCAGATTCCCCAACGGCCGTACCAAACGCAGCGCCTCCGCCAGACCAGCCTCATTACCCGTCACCTCGACCACAAAGTCGAAGCTGTTGTCGGCGTGGTCGGTGGTGAGGCCGGTAGACAGTCCCCAGCTGGCGGGCAAGGCCAGCGAATCGGAGCGGCGGCCCAGCAGGGTCACATCTTCCCCCGCCAGGTGCAGCACCTGGGCCACCAGCAAGCCCAACCGCCCCGGACCAATGACGGCCGTTTTGGCCGACGGCCGTATCGCCAACTGCTCACGAATGCGCAGCGCCGCCGCCAACGGTTCGGTGAAAATGGCCCGCTCGTCCGGCAGCTCATCGGGCACATAGTGCAAATTGCGCAGGGGCATAACGACATACTCGGCAAACACCCCATCCTGACGATGGATGCCCAGCGAGCGCCGGTTGGGGCAATGCTCCGGGCCGCTTTTGTGGCAGGTCTCACACGTCTGACAGCCAATGTTGATACTGGCCACCACGCGCCGACCCAGCCAGCCAGAATCGGCCGATTTTTCCACCACGCCGACAAATTCATGGCCCAAGACGCCGGAAAAATCCGGGACGTATCCTTTTACAATTTCCAAATCGGTGGCACAAATGCCCGCCAAAGTGACGCGCACCAGGACTTCATCCGCCTGGGGGATGGGCTGAGGGTAGTCTCGCCGCAAAGCGAGCTGCCCCGAACTACAAACGAAGGCTAACATAAACATTGGCTCCGAGGTTATCCATCTGCTGGTGTTGCAGATGGTGTTTCAAGCGGCTCAGGGGTTAGGCTGGCAGCATCAGGCGAGGCTTCCGGGGTTCCTTCTGGGGGAACGGCCGTTCCCCCTCCCTGTAAAATCAGATTAAGCAATGCATTCAGCTCGGCCAGTTCGGGCACAGCGGCGGTGTTGAACCACTGACCATCGTACACGGTGTCTGGCCCACGCACCAGCAGCACCGACCGGGCCGCGCTTGGTGTCGGCGTCACCGTGACCTCAGCCGTCGCTTCTGGCGCTAAAAAGGTGGTCAACCCCGTCCGCAGGACACCGCTTTCTAACAGGCTGGTTGTCAGGCTGATCACCTGGCTGCTGCTGAGCGTGGTGGTAACCGGTTGACCGCCGCTGAGGGCAACGGCCGTTCCATCAGCAAGAAGCGTCAGCTGTGCCCCATCTACCCGGCTGTATTGCAGCACCGCTGCCAGAGGGAACTGGACGGGTGGGCGCGGTAGGGTGGCGTCGCTGGCGGCCAGCATCTCAGCCAGAACGTCGTCCAGCGCCACGTAAAGCGGCTGGACGACAGTCGAAATCGCGTACTCCGGGCAAACCAGGGCAATGAGCCGCTCTGAGCTGCGCCCGGCAACCAGCAGCGACTCCAAAGGTGTACCCGGACACGGGGCCGTGTACTGCTGCGCCAGCGCCTGGGGATCGACAGCACTGAAGGCGCTGAGCAAGGCTGGCGGTGCACCGGTCACTGGCTCCACCTCGCTTTTGTGGGCCATCCAGCGGAACATACGGCCGTCATCGGCTACCGCCACCCAATGGGCCGGCGCATAGGGCGAGGCGCTGCGGCGCAGGCCCACAATCGTATCGGCCGGGAAGTAAGGGCCGAGCGCGGTGGTGAAAAAATTCTCCAGGCTGGCCAACAGCACCGGGTCTTGCAGCCAGCCATCCCCCTGAGCATTCGAAAACGGCAGGTTGTAGCTGAGGCGGATGCAGGTATCACAACCATCGGGCACTAGCTCCAGCGCCAAATCGGGCAGCACTTGCTGAAGATCGAGCAGTACCCCCGCCTGGTTGTCACGCTGCACCAAAAAACCGCTGCTTTCATCTACCAGAATAATCTGGCTGTTCACCCCACCCTGCAAGCGGCGATCCAGCCCAATGGCCGGAATCGTCAGGCGCACTTCCACCACGTTGGCCCCAAACGGAATCGGCGTATGGGTCACTTCGGTGGGCAGCGGCGCCTGGGTCACCGTTACCACGGGGAAAGTGCCCAACTGGCTCCCGGGCGGCAGCGGCGTGAAGGTAGGCGGAATGACCGGCGACGTAGGCACCGGCAAATCAGCCAGTTCGGTCTGATCCGGTGACTGACCGCCGCAAGCCGCCAGGGCAATGCTTACCAGGAGCAGGAGGTAAAGCCAGAATTTTTGCACAATTTACGCTTTTAAAAAGGGAATCTCGTTCTTTTCCCAGGCGACCAGAAGGGGAACGGCCGTAAAAATCGAGCTGTACGTCCCGCTGAGCAGCCCCACGAACAAGATCGCAATAAAGGGCTTAATCGACGCCCCGCCAAAGAGCAAAATGGCCACCATGATGAACATGGCGTTGAGCTGGGTAGCCAGCGACCGGTGGATTGTTTCCAGGATGGAGCGATTGACCACGCGCTCGTATCGTTCTAACGGCCGTTTGCTGATATTTTCGCGAATGCGGTCGAACACCACGATGGTGTCTTGCAAGGAAAAACCAGCGACGGTGAGAACGGCCGTTAAAAAGAGTGCATCAACTTCCCAACCCAAAAGCATACCGGTCAATGCAGCAATCCCAAAAATGACCAGCAAATCGTGCAGCATGGCCACAACAGCACACACGCCATAGCGGAAAGGATTTGGCACCTGGCGAAACACCACCATAATGTACACAAGAATGATCGCCGCCGCCACCAATACCGCAATGATCGCCGCGTTGGTCACTTCGCCCGCCACAGTACCGCTAACGCTCTCGACCTGGGTGCTGTCTGGCACCAACGGTGCGAGATCGTTCAAGCGCGCCTCAATGGCCTGTACCTCTTCCGGGGTGACCGGCTCGGTGCGGATTTGCCAGGCGTTTTGCAAATTTTCGCCACGAAGGGCAATGATGCTGGGGTTGGTCACACCAGCGTCTACAAACACTTCTTCAACGGCCGCTTCCGACACCGGCTCGGTAAATTGAATCTCAAACCGGGCACCACCACGGAAATCCACCCCCAGCAAAAACGGCGAACCTGTGGTGATAAACGAATAAATGATCGCCAGAATGCCCAGGCCAATGATCGTGCCAGAAATAATAAAATAGGTTTTTCGCTTCTCAACAAGATTAAATAAAAACATCATGCACCTGATGGAACCTGAAAGTTAAACGCCCAGCAGCCAGCTGCTGCGATTGATGCGATTGGCCAGCTGCCCCAAAACCAAACGAACGAAGGTTCTGGTGACGATAACGGCCGTAAACATACTCACCATTACCCCAATGGCCAGCGTCAGGGCAAAACCCTGCACCGCGCTGGCGCCAAAGCTGCGGCCAAACGTCCACAGCACCAGGCAAATCACCAGCGTGGCAATGTTGGAGTCGCGAATGGAAGTCCAGGCGCGATCAAAACCGGTCAGAATCGCCTCACGCAGCGAACTGCCCCGGCGCAGCTCTTCCTTCATGCGCTCAAACACCAAGATATTGGCATCCACCGCCATGCCGGTGGAAAGCAAAAAGCCGGTAATGGCCGGCAGCGTCAGGGTAACAGGAATGGCCATGAAGATGGCCAGGTTGGCCAGCGCATACAAAACCAGGGCCACGTCGGCCAGAAAGCCGGGCAAACGGTAGTAAATCAGCATAAAGAGCAGCACGATCGCCACGCCAATTGTGCCTGCTCGTACACTGGCCGCCACCGACAGTTCACCCAACGTTGCCCCAATCTGGCGGGTGCTGTCGATCACCAGGGGAATGGGCAAACTGCCAAAACGGAGCTGCAGCGCCAATCGCTGCGCATCTTCCAGGGAAAAGTTGCCGGTAATGGTGCCCTGCCCCTCAATCACCGCGCTGATTTGCGGGCTGGAGATAACCTGTTTGTCCAAAACAATCGTTAAGAATTGACCCTGATGTGCCCGAGTGTAGGTGGCAAACAGCTCCCGCTCCTCGGCGCGCAGGGTGAAATCGACGAAATATTGGCCAAACTCGGTCGAGGCTGATTCGGCGGACTGAATCGCTGCGCCGGTCATAACCGTCTCGAAGGTTGGCGCGGTCGTCAGGCTCAATGCGCCAGTCTCGTCATACTCACAGCGGGAAGGACCTTCGTTCAGCGTGGTGCGAATGCACGTTCCTTCATCCAGGGGAAAAGAGCCTGTGTCCACAAACTCCAACAACGCGGTCTCCTGGATCAGGGAAACCGCCTCTTCGGGGTTGTCGATACCGGGCAGCTCCACCAAAATCCGGCGATCCCCTTCGGTTTGAACCAGCGGTTCGGCTACACCGAGGGCGTTCACACGCTGCTCAATAATCTGGCGCGACGTATCCAGCTGCGCTGGTTCAATCTCAACGTCGTCAGGGAGATCAGCCTTGAGCAATACTTGCAGACCGCCCTGTAAATCCAACCCCTGTCGAATCGGGTAATTGGGATTTTGCACAATCCAGATTGCCCAACCGGCAACCGCCAAAATGACGACCAGCCACACGTAATCTTTACCTTGCATAAACTTTTGCCTACTTACCTTGAAAATTTCGGTTTACCGTCTGACGGCAATGATCGGTGTCGCCAGTCGAACACACAAGTGGCGGATTATAACAGCCGGATCAAGGGTCGCAACTTTCGCAAATTAGTCACTGTCACCTTTGCCCGCCGTTTACCTGGCGGTGAGGAGTTCTGCCTCGACGTTGTGCACTTCCAGGCCGGCGAAACGGCCGTTCCCCGCAAACACCAGCACATCCCTCCCACCTTCCAGCCGCGACAGGCGCACCGTGGCCGTCGCCGTCAGCGATTCGGCGACACGTTTGCCCATGTCTACCGTGGATGGACCGGCCAAAATGCCCGCCTCGCCCCGGCTGGCGCTGATTTCCAGCCTATGGCTGGCCCCGGCCGTTTGGCCCGTCAGCACCCAGTGGATTTGCTCCTCGGCCACGGTCAGCGTCTCCGTTTTGGCCCTGGTGTAGGTGGCGAAGCGGTACAGCACCCCCTCGTGCCACAGGCCGACGATAAAGCCCCTGAATCGCGTAAACTGCCAGGGGATCATGGCGATGGAGGCGGTGAGGCTGGTGCCGGGGCTGTGTTCAAAATGGTTGGTTTGCAGCCAGATCCAGGCGGAGGGAAACGATTGGCCCCAATCTTTCTCGATGTAGCCACGGCCGTGGGTAAAATCCATCGCTTCACCATCCACGGTTATCGTGCCAGCAATCGTGTGGTCAAAGCTGAGGACGCCGTGGTAACACTCCATCGTCGGCACCCAGGCGTACCAGCCCATGATCCCCGGTGAACTGAGCGACACCGGCCACGGCCGTCCGCCGCCAAACTGCAAATCGGCCGCAATTTTTTGCTCTGGTTTATCGATCAGCAGGTTAACGGCTTGCTGGGTGAATCGGCTGGCCCCAACGTGCACCACAAACCGGTCATCAGCCGCCCAAAATTGCGCCAGCGGATAGCGGTGGTAAAACGCTTCTTTGGTGCTGCCGTTGAGCACCTGGATAAACGCGTGGGGATCTTCGCTGAGAAACACGCCGGGGATGATGGCGTATTTGTGCTGCGTGGTGGCATCAATGAGCTTGAAATACCAGCCTTCGAAAAACGGCCGTTTCTTGCCAAAGCCATGATACCAGGCCGGGTTGAGTACGGTTTTCCAGAAGGGCCTCATCGATCCGGCGTCACTGAGCGCACGGCGTTGAAGGTATTAATCTCCAAAATCCAGCGGCTGCCTGCTTCAAACTGGGTGAACTCGTTTAAATCATCGGGTTGGTAGGTGTAGGAACGGCCGTCGGCATCAAAAATCACCTCGTATGTTTCCGTCTCTTCGCCCAGCCGCTGGTCTTGCGCCAACGATGGGTTGGGCCAATCCGGGTCCAGGTCATCCCCGGCCAACGATGCCAGATCAAACTCGCGCCATTGCAGCGCGGTAAACGTGCAGTAATCATCGTATACCTGGTATTCGCAGTCCTGCACCACTTCACCGACGCCCGTGCCGGTATCCACCGTGTAGGGCGTGCCGCACACCTCCACCGCGCCGGGAGCCGGATTGGCCTGCGTGCGCCGCACTTCCTGCTGGCAAGAGAGGATGTCGGCGTCATCCGGCACGCGGTCGCGCCACTCTTCATCTTCCACCGGCATCAGCGCTTCGATGGCCACGGCATATTCCCAGGAGACACCCTGTACTTCCCCCACCACCTCTTCAGTGCGGCTGCTGAGAACCATCACCGCAATACAGGCCACCACCACCAATCCCAAAAGGCCAAACAGCACAAAACGGGCCGTTTTGGACATGCCGGTGGCCCGTTTTACCTGGGGTTTGGCCGCAGCTTCTGGCGCGGCTTTGGGCAGCGCCGCGCCGCAGTGCACGCAGTGCCGCGCCGCGGCCGAATTCATCGTGCCGCAAAAGGAGCAGGCAACGTCGGGGGCTGCGTTTTTCTGGTGCGCACCCACCACCTGCCCGGCCTCACGCGCTTTGGCTTCGCTGAGATCGGCCAGGCATTGGCTGCACTGGTCGGCCTTGGACGAGTTGCGTGTGCCGCAAAATGGGCAGTGTACGTCCGGGCCTGCTTTGGCCTGGGCGATGAGCTGTTCATCCTGGATGAGTGTTTCCTGGGCGACCTGCTCAAACTGCACGTCGTCGGGCTGGGCCGCGCTACAGCTGTGGCAAATTTTATCGACGCCTTTGTTGCGCGCGCCGCAGGCGGGGCACTGCCATTCCAGATGAACATAGCCAACGGTTTTTTTGGTCATTAAACGCTCCCGTTACGTATTTGGATACCAGACCCTAAGGGTTTGTTTGCCAGAGTCGCTGCTTCCGCGCCGAAAGCCTTTTTGTAGTTTAAGTTTTAAATCGGGTAATCACCCTCACCCCAGCCCTCTCCCTGCGAGGGAGAGGGAGCCAGATTCCCTCCTCCTCGCAGGGGGAGGGTTAGGGTGGGGGTCCTGCCCGTTTTATTTTTTAAAGACCAACAGGGTCTTCGGCGTGGAAAGATTGTAGCGCAGGGAGTAGCAGGATTCAATTGGTTTTTTGTTCGGACCTTGCCGCACAATACCAAACTCTGCATTTTTGCTGGTCATTCCCGCCGCAAGCCTGCGCGAGGAGCAAGTTGCGGGAATCCACCAGCTGGCTCACCGGAGGCGATCTAAAAAGTTCACCATGATCTGAACAAAGTCGCCGGGTTTCTCAAAGTGGAAGCCGTGACCTGAATCGACCTTTATAAACTGGACGTCTGGAATGAGCGAACGAGCCAGTTCGGCATCTTTGTCATCCATGGCCGCCATCAAAATACCTGCCTCGTCATAGCGCCAATTGGTGTGGATGAGTACAGCGGGCACGCTGATGCGGCTCAACGCATCAGCCTGGTCAAACCCGTCGTTCCAGGAACCATCATAAAACGCTGCGCCAAAGCGGGGGTCGTAGGTGTGCACGCCGCGCCACAGTTCATTCATGACGGGCGGCATGTAGAAAACTTTCACCGGCTCATGGGGATGTCTGGCCCGGTAGGCAAGCACGCTTTGGGTGAGCCGGGGCTGAAGCTCCTTAAAAAGGGTGTAAAACTTGCCGTGCTGCACCTGGTAAGTCACAAAATCAGTCTCGCCGCTGTGCACAAAGTTGTAGGCGGTAGTGGCCAGATCGACGTAGTTCCAGGTTTTTTCGGCCCGCGGCAGGGTGGTGGTGAACAGGGGTGGATCTTCCAGGACCACACCACGCACGGTATCCGGCGCGTTGGCCGCCAGCCACAGGGCCAGCTGCCCACCAGACGAGTGCCCGGACACAACGGCCGTTTCCCCAATCACCTCCCGGATAAACTGAGCCAGATCACTGCCCAGCGCGGCCGCGGAATAGTTTTCTGGGGCACGGGCGGAACGGCCGTGTCCATAACAATCAACCGCAAAAACGTGGTAGTGATCCGCCAGTTCGGGCAGCACCCGGGCGTAGTTTTGCCAGTCCGCCGCCTGCCCGTGGATCAGCAGCAGCGGCGGCCCGTTGTCAGGCCCTTCGGCATAGTTAATTTCACGGCCGTTGATAATGACCTGTTTTTCGACAAAACCGGCCCGCCAGACGGCCGTCATGTTGCGCTTGTAGTAGGTCATTGTATGGAGCATAAAAGTGCCAATACCAAGGGCCAGCAGCGCTAATGCTCCTGCCAAAACCCAGATAATCGTACGCATCATCTTTTTCACTGCGGCTCCCTTTCCCCGGTGGGGTGCTATTCTTCAGGCGGCTCGGGACTGCCCATCCCCTGAAGAACATTCTCTGTAAATTCGGCAAACAGCTCCTGGCGCACAATCGCAATGCCGCGGTGCACATCTGCCAGCAGCAGCAGGGTATCGCCGGGCTGAATATTAAACATTTCGCGGGCAGCCTTGGGAATGACAATCTGTCCTTTCTCGCCAACACGCACTGTACTGGCAAACTTTCCTTCGGGTATTTCCATGAGCGTTCACCGTATAACTGGTTATATTAGTATAACTAGTATAACTTTTCTCACGCGCCAATGCAACAGGCTAAACTCAAGCCAGCCAGCCTTAATTGATTACGGCCGTTTGCTATGAAAACAAAAAGCCGCCTGATTACTCAAGCGACTGTGTAGATTTGTAGGGAAACGGCGTTTCTTTTTTCTGAATCTGGGCCACTTTTCCACAAACTCAGCGAGTGACATCGTCAGCCATATTTTTCCAACTTGCGAGAAAATATCGTAATCCCTATGTTTGCACTTTTGCTTTGCCGAAAAATTTCGCTACGGATTTTCACGAATTAGCACCGATTACGCTCTTAAATTCGTGGCAAAAACGTAAATCTGCAAAGATAGTGGTAACGCTTATTTATTTTGTAAAACTATCTGCCAATTACCTAATACGACAATGTCACATTAAGGACTTGAGCCGCTTCGCAAGCGAGATT